>BBRT01000013.1 GCA_001417715.1 Candidatus Symbiothrix dinenymphae | reverse complement strand
CCGTCACCCTGCAAGTGGAAGGCGACTACGCATTCGGCTATCTGAAAAGCGAAAACGGCGTGCATCGTCTCGTGCTCGTATCGCCCTACAACGCTCAGGGCAAGCGAATGACCTCTTTTTCGTCCATCTCGGTGGTGCCGCTGGTGGATGATACGATTGAAATAGATGTCAACCCGGGCGACCTCACTTGGGACACGTTCCGGTCAAGCGGTGCCGGTGGGCAGAACGTCAACAAGGTGGAAACAGGCGTGCGCTTGCACTACAAATACAAAGACCCCGACACGGGCGACGTGAAGGAAATCTCCATCGAAAACACCGAATCGCACTCGCAATTCGGCAACAAAGACAACGCCATCCGCCTCTTGAAGTCGCAACTCTACGAACTGGAATTGGAACGCCGCCGCAAAGCAACAGCCGCCACACAAGCCGACAAAAAGAAAATCGAATGGGGCTCGCAAATCCGCTCCTACGTCTTCGACGACAGAAGAGTAAAAGACCACCGCACCGATTGGCAAACCTCTAACGTGCAAGCAGTTATGGATGGCGACCTTGATGCGTTCATCAAAGCTTATTTGATGGAGTTTGGGGAGAATTAGGGCAATGATAACAGGATTTTGCGTTTGTGATGCTTTGTAATTCATAATTATTTTCTAACTTTGCGGCGAAATATTCATAAAAAATTCAACATTTTGATGAAATTAGTACGATTTTTTATTGCATTTTTGCTCATAAGTTGTTCATGCACAATTAGTTTTGCACAGAAGACAAACGATGGGTCGGGTTCTGCGCGGGCGGCTTTGCAATCTTTTTTTTCACAAAGTTCATTTTCGCAAGATGCGGACAATGACCGGCAGCACGAGCCTCAGAATGTGCCTCACGCCGTGCGGGTGGCGTTATTGTTGCCTTGGGGGTCGGCAACCACCAGCCGCATGACTGAATATTACGAAGGTTTTTTGTTGGCGATGAAAGACTTGAAAAAGGCGGGCATTTCGATTGATTTGCAGGTCTATAACATCGGGACGGAAACGAATTTGCTGCCATCCATTTTTAACAAAGCGTCCATGTCAAAAGTTGATTTGGTGATTGGTGGGCTGTCCGATGAGCAAACGCAGTCTATTGCAGCATTTTGCAGTCAGCGGAATATTCCTTACGTCATCCCGTTTACTTCGCAAAATGCCAGTCTTTTGAACTATCCCAATGCGTATCAAGTCAATATGCCACAGACAGTTACATATCCCATTGTGGCAGAGGCTTTTTGCAAAAAATATATCAATGCCAATGTGATTTTGTGCCGAAAACAACCGAATAAGGGCAATAAAGTTGATTTTCATGTGGTGCTGGAACGGGAATTGGATGCCAAGTTTGTTACACACACCACTGCGGATGCCGACAATTTGTTTGAAAACCTCCAACTGGTGTTGGTACCCGACAGGCTCAATGTGATTGTGCCGGACGATGATTCGGAACAGATGCTCGCTATCATGGCTAATCCACTCAAAACGACCGCCGAACTCCATCCGGAGTTTCAAATGTCGCTCTTTGGCTACCCCTCGTGGCAGAGTTACACTTCCAATTTGCTCTATCGCCACAATGCCTCGTTTTACAGCATCTATTATGCGGACATGGCATCGCCAAAGGTCAAAACATTTCAAACGACTTTCCAAAATTGGTATTCGCACAACCTGATTGCCTCGTTTCCAAAATACGGCATGTTGGGCTACGACACAGCCATGTATTTTATCAAACTAATCAACCAATACGGCATAGCTATCGGCTCAAATATCAACAACTTAAAGTACTCAGGAGTACAAACAAATTTCAATTTCGAAACAGTAACCGAACGCAGCGGAGCCATCAACACCAACCTCTTTTTCGTGGAATACAAGCCCAATAAAAGCGTTTTTGTGACTTCTGTCAGGTGAAAAAATAAAACGATTTGCACCTGAAAAAGAGATTTAGCCTATTTTGTCTGAATCAGGATTTTCAGGATGAAAGGATTGACAGGATTATACATCGTGTAAATCTTGAAAATCTTATGAAAATCGTGGTTCAGATTATTTTTTCACCACCTTCAAAGTGTGCTCACCTATCCGCAGCAGATAAACACCATTCGCTCGCCTGACAAATCTATGCTAAACACCCACAGGAACGTTCAATTTCTGTTGCTGCAAATATTCTTTTATTTGCGGCAATGTCATCCGGTAAATATCTTTTGATATTTTTTCCTTGATGGCTCTGAATGTTTTTACAGAATCAAACTCTTTTTCGATTGTTTTTACTTTAGTTTCCATATTCAATAACATCTTTAGGTGAACGAATTTCAAGGGCAGGATACCCTTGACGTATATTTATCGAATTATACCCTCTAATTCGATATACATTTACGATATGTTTAAAATTCCAACTGACAAGTATGTCTGCCTTATGAATGGTCGCCAAAGCAATGTGTACACAGTCATCAAAACTGGTTTCTCCAACCACGTTTTCTGCGGTATATTGACGTGCCAAAGCAAGACTTTCATCTGAAATCACAACAAATTCTAAATTTTCCTTGGGCAAAGAATCTAAAAAATCTCTCACTCGTTGTGGTGCGTTTTCAAGTTCTCCAACGGTTAAATCAGAGTAAATGCAAATAATTTCACCCAATTTGACTTTTTCAAAAAGATGTTGTGAAACCACATCAAACTCGGCATCATAAACACCTCCAAAAACCGATGTATCGAAATAAAAACGCTGTTTCATTTAAATTGCATATTAAGAGTCGTGCAAAGGTACGAAAAAATATTGATATATGAGTTTTATTTGAACCTTGATTTTCGCAAAAAAAAAATATTGAAAAATCACTACTAACCGACTAAAAAAACGAATAAAAACGGGGGCAAATCCGATAGCGGATAAGCCCCCGAAAAGTTGTAAATTTGCATCGTCAAAAACAACATATTTGCAACTATGGACAAAGGTACAACAAAAAATTTAGTCGGTCAGCCGATATTCAAACAAATAGTCAAAATTATTCCCAGAGATAAGTTTGACGAGTTGGTAATTATAATGTATACCTATTGAGGAATTTTATGCGTTTGATTCCAGTACGATAACACTTTTTTCGGACGTAATGAAAGGTGTCGGTCGCAATCCGAAAGACGATGGCAAAAAGAAAGGGGGGTTGAAAGTTCACATGCTGACCGACATTCATGCCGATACGCCGCAGTTTGTCAAGATAAGTGAGGCAAAAATGCACGATAAAAACTTTTTGCAGTAGACGAATTTGGCGTTTACAAAGAAGAACATATCCATATCAAATACAAGGAAACGGTTGAAATAAAAGAGAAGGGGAAAAAGAAAACGAAGAAAAAGACAGTGATGAAAACGCTTTGTTTGCGATTGGTTTGGTACAAGGACGAGCAGGGCAGAAAGTACAAATTTATCACCAACAACTGGGAAATAACCGCCGAGGAGGTAGCTTTGCTGTACAAAAATCGGTGGTCAATTGAAACGACTTTCAAAAAACTGAAACAGAATTTTCAATTGACCTACTTTTATTCCGATACGGAAAACGGCATAAAAACACAGGTCTGGTGTACTTTGATAGCCTATTTGCTTTTACAGGTAATCCAAACGATGACTGAAAGTAAGAAGATGTTTTCAACCATAGCAGCATTGCTGCGCATACATTTGATAAGCCATTTAGACTTGAAGTGGGTCGTAACCGAAGGTAGGCGGGCTTACCCCAAAGGCGAAAAACGCCGAAACAAAAGCCCCACAACCGCCCAGCTGTCACTATTTTGAGAGGGGGGTAAGTTTTTTTAATGAAAAAATAATTTTATAATTGAATGATAATAAGCAATATAGAATGTGGATTGGCTGGCTTTTTCAAATTAGTCGGTTGATAGTGATTTGTTTTTTTTTTGGGGTGCAAAAATTAGATAAAATTTTCAGATTTTCAAGCGTGTGCTATGAAAAAAAAATAACAGGAGGAAAGGTACGTTTTTTTGAATCTGCCCCTTTTTTTTTTGTTTTTTTCAAAAATTCTTGCATATCTCAAAATAATTACATACCTTTGCGCCCGATAAACCCAATGTACTGAAAAGTGCATTGTAAGACATATAAAATAGCGTTTTGGTTTAGTTCTTTCTTACCGTAAATGTAGCAATTTAAAGTAAAAGAAGAGGTTAAATTGAAATGTCTGCGTACGATGCGTGGGCTTTCTCTTATTCTATCTTTTACGGGTAGCTACAACCCACGGTAAGCGGGATACTGAAATAGTACCGCGCTTTTTTGGTCTCTAAAAAGAGATAACAGAGTAAAAGATAGAAAGTATGAATTTGATTGCAAACACAGGGTTACAGTTTTTTTCCGTTCCACTGGAAGTCAACTTGAATGATAATTTCAAGTTGTATTTCTACGAATGGTTTGATGTGGCAGAGGAACAACTGAAATTGGAACTTGCCCACAATTTTTCGGACGACGAAATTTGGGTCAAGAAAAATGACTTGTCGTTGCTTGGTTATATAACCGATGGCAAAGTGGGCTGCTTGGAAAATGGCTGCTTCAAAGCGTATAAATGGGAAGAAATCAAGAATGATTTTTATTCTGATGGCAATCAGACCATTACGCCAATGGAAACAGAATCGGGCGAAACGGATTGTTTTCCAATGACTTTGAACCGCTGCCGCCTCGAAATGTTTGAAAACCATTGGCTACCGCTCCCGTTTTTCAAATTGTTGGAAAACGGCAAATCGGAATTTGGACCGACAAATTGGTGTCGTTTCAAACTTATTCCCGACACAACCGGCGACAATGTGAAAAAGTATAATCTTTTGCTGGCTTTCGACACGCGCACAAAATACGAAGAAGAAGATTTTGAAAACGAAGACCTTATGGAAACGCCCGTGTTTGCAAGTGAATATGAAAGATCGAAAAACTATGCCCTGTGCAACAATGAATTTTGTTTGGTTAGTTTTTGCTCCAAACAGTTCAATTGCGAATGGGTGGATGAATATTTGCTTAACCTGTTTCACAAGGTGAAAAGTATTGACGAGTTGAAAATTCACAAGCCAAAAATGAGTTACCTTGCGCAGTACATATATCTGATAAGGTATATCCAGCAATTGAATGTGTTGCCGCACATCACGTTTTTTTCCGACAAGCAGGTTGCGTTTGGCAATGTTGATTTGGTTGTTGATATGGGAAATTCACGCACTTGCGCCGTTTTGTTCGACGACAGCGATTTCACAAAAGTGGAACCGTTGGGATTGCAGAATTTTTCCAATCCACTCGAAAACGGCAACCTCAACCGCCGCAGTGATTCGTTTGATATGCGTTTGGCATTTCGGGAAGCGGACTTTGGCGGCAGTTTGATTGAAGGCAGTGCACAGTTTGTTTTTCCAAGTATGGTGCGTTTGGGTGTAGAGGCTAATGAACTGATTCACAAAGCGATAAATTTGAATACGGGCGTAGAAAAAATAACAACTTTTTCAAGTCCCAAACGCTATTTGTGGGACAACAAGCCACAAGAAAAAGAATGGGAATTTGTAACCCTGATGGGCGAACAAAACAAATCTATCTGGATAAAAGGCATTTCGGAACAAGTGAATGCCGATGGCTCGTTGAACACGGACGGCAGCGGCGGAATTGTAACTTATTATTCCCGCAAAGCGTTGATGACTTTCGGTTTGCTTGAAATTTTTGCACAGGCAAAAATGCAAATCAATAGTTACGAATTTCGGCATAAATGGGGCAACGAAAATGTACCTCGCAGAATTGAGCGAATAATAATAACTTGTCCCACGGCGATGTCGCGGGTAGAACAAATTGCACTGCGAAAATGCGCCGAAGATGCCGCTATCATTCTGGAACGCTTTTATAGAGGCACCTATTACAAAAAAATTGATGAATGTGATGCCCGTGCGCAAGTTAAGGTTATTCCTTCGGTTAAAAATCTGCTAAACACCGAGGAGCGCAAGGAATGGATTTACGATGAAGCCACGTGTGCGCAATTTGTATATTTGTATGCTGAAATCACAAAACGCTACTGCAATAATTGTAATGAGTATTTTGATTTTTATGGTAAAGTGCGGAAAGATTTGGGAGATTACAACAAAAAGTCATTAACAATCGGCTCAGTGGATATAGGTGCTGGCACAACCGATGTGATGATTGCCGCCTACAAATATGATAATGCGGGGCAATGTACATTAACGCCCGTGCCACTGTTTTGGGAAAGTTTTTACATTGCCGGCGATGATTTACTGAAAGATTTAATAAGGAAACTCGTTATTGAAGGACCGTATGCAGCTATTCAAAAACAGTTGGAAAAATCAGGGACGGGCAACATCACAAAACTGATTCTTGATTTCTTCGGAAAAGACAATGCCCGCCAATCCGTAACTGCCCGCCAAATCCGCAGTGAATTTAATTTGCAGGTCTCCGTACCCGTTGTGTCGCGTTTTCTTGAACTGTTGAACGAAAACAAAGAGGAACGGGCTACTCTAACTTTTGATGCTATTTTTGCCAACAACCGCCCTACGGACAGATTGCTTGAGTATTTTGAAAAACACTTTGGATTCAAAGTGGAAACGCTACAATGGAACTACGATAAAGAGGTTGTATCAAAAATTGTTGAGCAAACATTTGACACTTTGGCAGGCAAAATTTCTACTGTGCTGTCCTATTATGGCTGCGATATTGTGTTGTTGAGTGGTCGCCCCACCTCACTCAAACCGCTGTCGGATTTGTTTTTGAAATATTATGCCGTTTCGCCCAACCGGTTGATAACGCTGAACAATTATCGAATCGGCACTTGGTATCCATTCCAAAACGGCAAAGGCTATTTTAAAGATGCAAAATCTATCGTTGCAGTTGGTGCGATGATTGGCAATTATGCAGCCACACGAGGCAGTTTGGACGGCTTTTCGCTGAATTTAAGTGAATTGATGAAAAAAATGTTGCCTACTACCGAATATTTTGCAAAAGCGGAAAACGACAAACCGCTTATCTCGCCCGAAATGAACAATGCCGCTATTGAAGTGTCGCAACTGCCTTTGCGGATTTGGACTCGTCAGTTGAACTCGCCGTCATATCCTACGCGCCCATTTTTTATCCTTGATTTTAACGAAGATAAAATTGCAGACCGAATGCAAGGCAAGTTAGGACTGGAAGACGAAGAAAAACAGCAAATTAAAGACGCCGTTGACAGAGAACATGAACGACTGCGAAGATTAACGCCGCTCAAGTTCCACATTCTGCGCGAAAGATATCCGGAAGACAAGGAAACTTTAAAAATTGAATCGGTAGAAGACCGCAATCACGAAGATTTGCCTGCGGCTTATTTTTCACTGCAAGTACAAAGTATGAGCGAAGCGGAAAGTTATTGGCTCGATTCAGGCGAATTTATCAACTTGAATATCACTCACAATTAAAAGAATGAAACAGAAAATAAATACCCAGCTCGAAACAATCGAAAAATCCATTAAATGGGTTAAGGAAACAGATTCTATGCGCGGCGCAAAGGGCGAAACTGCCTACCGCAATTTTGTGAATTTTCGCCGCAAGTTGAACAAGAAAAAATATGCGTTGGAGGGTAATCCTGCGGCAGCAATGTATGGCGAAAGTCAGGTTGGCAAGTCCTATCTTATCAGCAGTTTGTTGTCGGAAGAAGGCAAACCGTTCAATATTGTTGATGAAAATAATGTTGTTCATAATTTTATCGAAGAAATAAATCCTCCGGGCGGCGGCTCCGAATCCACGAGTTTGGTTTCGCGTTTTTCGGTAAGTTACAAACCGGTAAATCAGAAATTTCCTGTAAAAGCAGTTTTGTTATCGCCTGCCGATATTGCACTGGTGCTTTGCGATAGTTTTTATAGTGACGTAAAAGCCAACCATGATTTGCTTCTAAAATCAGAAGATATCAACGCAGAGATATATTCTTTGAAAGATAAATTGCAAGGCAGACAACCACAACAAACAGTTTTTGGGGAAGATGATGTTTTGGATATGCAGGATTATTTCAAAGACAACTTGCCGAAAGCAGGCGAAGTATTATCTTCAAATTTCTTTGCCGAAGCTTCTTTGTTAATTTCCAAATCACAACCGGAAGAATGGAAAGATATTTTTTCATTGTTGTGGAATAAAAACGAAAAAATCACAACGCTTTTTGCCAAACTGATTGCAGAATACGAAAAACTGAATTTCGCAGACAATGTTTATTTACCTTTGGAATCCGTGCTTTACAAACACGGTACTTTGCTTGATGTCAAACGTCTGAAAGAGATTTATTTTGAACCGGATAGAATAGAATCGGATTATAGGGCTGAAACAAAAGTGTTGCTTCTCAACAATGGTACCAAGCGTGAAATAACTGTTGCAAAATCGTATTTGTGTACTTTGTCTGCCGAATTAGTGTTCAGTCAGCCCGAAACTTTGCTTGCAAGCAAACCGTTTCTAAAAGAAACCGATTTACTTGATTTTCCGGGCGCAAGGTCGCGTTTGACTTTGCCCGAAATTGAAATTAAAACTGAAATTATTCCCGAACTTTTGTTACGAGGAAAGGTCGCATACCTCTTTAATAAATATTCGGAATATGAAAAAATCAATATTCTGTTATTTTGTTCTAAGCACGACCAACCGGGACAGCGTGCAATGCCTGAAATGTTAAATAGTTGGATAAATAAAATTGTGGGTGAAACATCCGACAAAAGAGCCGATTTTATCAGCAAATCAAAAGTTCCGCCATTGTTTATTATCGGTACATTTTTCAATGTGAATTTACAATACGACCCGCAGAGAGACAAGCCAAATGACAATACTCATTTTAATTATCGCTGGAATCAACGATTTGATACCACATTGGCAGCACAAATGCTAAATACTAAAATTTATTCTTGGTTTGAAGATTGGACAACCGTTCAACCTTATTTTCAAAATATTTTCTTGTTACGCGACTTTGAAAAATCAGAAAGTATTAGCCATATTTTCACGGGTTACAATGCAAATAAAAAAGAATTGACAGAGGTCATTCCCGATAATTATCCTGATTTTAAGGCAAAACTCCGCCAATCTTTTATCAACTACGATTTTGTAAAACGTCATTTTGAAAATCCCGCCGAATCGTGGGACAGAGCCGCAAGCATCAACGAAGACGGTACGCAGTTGATAATTGAGAAACTGACGATTGCTGCCAACAATATCAACGAGGCGCGGCGCGAAAAATCAATACGGGAACTCAACGACATTGCAAAGGGTATTGTTGACGAACTGAACAAATATTTTCACGATTCCGATTCCGATGCGTTGCTGCAACGGGCAAAATCGACCGCAGGCAGTATTCAGGCAAATCTGGATATTACTTTCGGGCAAAATCCGTATTTCTTTGGCAATATGATGCACGAACTAATGCTGCCTCAAAGTGCTGTATATAAGTTTTATCTCGAAAAAATTCGCGATATTGAGCGGCGCGATGTGGTCAATATGGATAAATACAGCGCAATCCGTATGAATGTGCCCGAACTCAATCCCAATGACAACTTTGACACAAATTTGGAACACTTGCGTGTGCATTACGAAAAACAAACCAATGAGGAATGTCAAACATACTTTGAGACGGAAGGCATTGATTTGGAAGAGTTGTTTTATGGCAACAACGAGCGTGTGAAACAATTCTCACAAGTTTTGGCAGATGCGTTGGAAACTTATTGGTTTGAACAGTATATGCTCGAAAACCGGCAAAATCTTTCCAAAGTTTTTTCTGAAACAGGTTTACAGGATATTCAGGAGATGTTGCGCTCGCTATTCCAAAAATTGCAGATTGCAAAAATACTCGCCGAAAGAATACGCCGTTATGTGGATGGTTATCGCAATATCGAAGAGGTGTATGAAATGATTGCCGACATCAGTGCGGAACTAATCAACAAGTTTATCAATACCATTGGTTTGGAATACTTTTCCGAATCCGATTTTGCCGATTTGAAACAGGCAAACGACAAAAACTCTTTGGGTTTGGTGTTGGAACACAACGAATTGCAGTTTGAACAAAACAGCCGCGAGGAAGCCGCCGAGCTGATTACCAAAATGGGAAATCTGCCCGAACTGCTCAATCAAAATCCCTTGCCGCAAGATGCTAAACGATTGCCAAATTATCGCAATTACATCGTTTGGTACGATTTATTGAAAGTAGGTTTTATTTTCGTTTGCAACATTCCAAACTACGATGTGCAGGCAAACAACCGCTTGAAAGTGATTATTGACGAATGTAAAACCCTTAAATACGAATCGTTATGTCAACAGTAATAGGATTGGATGGTGTTAAAAAAGACAAACTTTGCAGTACGGCAAACTACAAAACAAATTTTAAATCCTTTCAAGGTTTTGAAAATGACAAAAACTGGTATAACCGTCTCGAAAACAGCGTTAAAAATCATATTGACGAGAAATACCGTCATTTTTTGGCACAACCTGTTGTTGATGTTGATGACGACTCGATTGTCTGGTATGCCCAATATGATGAAACGCCACAACGTCTTTCGGAATTGCAGGAAGAGGAACGCACACGATACGAAGAAATCAAAAATAACACGCTTGCTCACTACCATAGCGTTATCAATTCACTCAAACAGGGAGGCAAAGCCGCTGAGGCAGAATATCTGGAACGAGCAACAAAATTTGCCGATAACCCTGATTTTTTCTTTTGCTTTGCCGATAAAGTTGTGCTCGGTGTTTGGGGAATGCAGTTAAGAGATAAAGTAAGAGAGCCAATCGGTACAATAGCAAAAGGAGTTTATGTCGAGAAACCAAAGCCGCCGACTGTTGAATCCCCGCCAATCGCCCCACAAAATCCGCCACCCGTTCCGGATGCAGACCCAATTCCGGAGTCGCCGGAGCCAGAGCCAATAATTTTGTCACCACCACCGCTACCTCTGCCGACTGTCCCTTGGTACAAGCGTTTTTGGAATTGGCTGTGTGCCTTGTTCATTGGGCGTGGGTGTCTGAAATGGTTGTTGTGGTTGCTTTTACTGTTGTTACTCTTATTGCTGCTCTGTTGGCTGTTTAGAAGTTGCAACGGAAACCAACCACCTATTTCTTTTCCAATAGAAGACAAGCCTTGGATTGGCGACAACCCCAACGCAGGCAAAGGTGGTATTTACAACCCCGGCGACCCTTACACGCCTGCGCCAACGCCTCCGGGTTACGATGATGTGTTGCCGCCCATGCAAGGTGTGCTTCCGCCTGCGCCGGGCGTGCTGCCTCCGATAGAAGATGACCCTGATATTATCCCCGGCAATCCGTCTATTATTGGCAATCGGTTGAATATTTTGATGGAAAATGAGGATAAATCCATTATGGATTTGGCAAAGGATTTCAAGGCAAAATATCCGGACGAGAAATATAAAATTGTGTATTACGATGATGTAGTAAAGCGCATGCAAATTGACATCCCGCGAGAGGAACGCGAACAGTTAAAGCAGGAAATTCCGGGTAAATTTGCACCCCAATACGAACTTTTCGTTTTCGATGAGGCTCTTTTTGAAACGGGCTATACGCCAACCGACCCCGCGTTTTCCGACAGAGACAAATCGTGGTATTTGAATGCCATACATGCACCTCAAGCGTGGGACATTACGTGCGGTTCGCCGAAACTTACTGTTGCCATTGTTGATAATGGCTTCAACTTGAAACACCCCGAATTGAGCAGCAAGGTGGTGATGCCCTACAATGTGTGGAAACATTCATCGGAAGTTTTCCCACAGCAGGAAGACCACGGCACACATGTTGCCGGAACAGCATTAGCCATTGCCAACAATGGCAAAGGAATTTGCGGTATTGCCCCCGAATGTAAATTTATGCCCATTCAGGTGGCAGATGCTCGCGGGTTGATGACAACCACTTCGGTGTTGGACGGTGTTTTATACGCATTGTATCAAGGAGCCGATGTGGTGAATGTGTCGTTGGGAGGGCAGTTTAAGGGTCTTGACCAGTATTCCAAAAGTGCACAGGAGGATTTGATACGCAATCATTTCAAAGAGGAAGAACGGCTATGGCGCGAAATTATGCGAATTGCTGCCAAGCACAATGCAACTATTGTGATAGCTGCCGGCAACGATAACGTTTTGGCGGGTATTGAACCAATGCAACGCCCCGAGCTTTTTGTTACCGTTTCGGCGGTAGATAAGAACAACCGGAATTTTGGCAAAGCCGGATTTAGCAACTACGGTTCTTACTCCACCATTTCCGCCCCCGGTGTTGACATTTACAGTTCGGTGGGTGTCGGCGACTATCAAACGATGGACGGCACAAGTATGGCGGCACCGATTGTAACGGGAGCCATTGCACTGATGAAAAGTTTGAACGACACGCTCACCACCAAACAAATTATTTGCATCCTGCAAGGCACCGGTTTACCGGCGCAAGGCAATATCGGCAACTTAATTCAACTCGACAAAGCATTACAAAAGGTGAAATCGGGAGAAACAGTTGATTGCACGGCTACGCCAACACCTTCAACCGGCGATGTTCAGGTGTTTTTGAGTTGGAACAACTACAACGATTTGGATTTAATCTGTACAGACCCGCAGGGTGCTTCCGTTTGGTACAAAAACAAAAGAGTGCCAAGTGGCGGGCAACTCGAAATTGATATGAATGTGGAATACCCCGACAGCAAAACGCCCATTGAAAACATTTATTGGGCACAGGGCGGCGCACCCAACGGAACATACAATGTTTATCTCCGATATTTCAAAAAGCACGAATCCAACATTGATGAAACGCCCTATACCATAAAAGTAAAACATGGCGAAAAAACAGATGAATATCAAGGAGTTATCAAAAAAGAAGACAACGCAATCAATATTTGCACGTTCACTTTGGGCGATGCCGGCAATATTCAAAATCCCGGCAATCCGAGCACGCCGCCGTCGGCAAACCGCCGCTCGCAGTTGGAACAGGAACGCAACCGCTTGCAAGAGGAATTAGCTCGCGTAAATGCAGAGTTGCGAAGAATAGAAAACAGTAGATAAAACATTGAAAATAAAATAATTAAAAAATAAATAATATGACACAGTCAAAATTTCCTTGGGCAATTGTAGTGCCAATCTTTTTAGCCGCTTTGTTCGGCATTGTGTGCTTTTTGGGTGCAAATTTTCTTAATGTCAGTAACGAAAAAGTGTGGGGAATGTCGCATACTTTCGGTTGCGTTGTTATTGCGGCTGTTATTGCCATATTGATCGGTGGCACAGCCACTGTTGCCATATTGCTTAAACGCACAAGTGGCAGTTCCAAAACCTGTTTTATTTGGGAAGTAATCTTTTTGCTTTTGTTTGTGGTATTTGCACTTTTCTTTACCACTCGCACTTCGCCCTTTCCGCATTATTTCACGGTAACGGCGCACAAAGCCGACATTCAAAACAAACTGCAAACAAGCATTACGCAAACAGAAAATATGTTTGCTGCGTATGAAAGTTATGCCGACAACCGCGAAAATTTGTATAAAAGCAAACTCAAAAGCGTAGCAGCCGCTAAAAACATAAACCCCAACGGATATACTGCATACGGTTTTGAAAACAACGGTGTTTCAGACGATAAACAAATTGAAACAAAGATGTTTACTGTTCACGCCGATTTATTCCCAACCAATTATAGCGACGCTATTGCCAACAATGGTATAAAAGAAGTTGCTACCGAATGGTTGCAAAATGCCAAAAGCGTTACAAGTTCTCCGTTGCTAATAGGCATTGCAGGGGTAGTGAATGATGTTGAGAAAAAATCAAACGAGTGGCTCAACACTTTGATAACTCTTTCGCAAGTACGCGAACAAGGCGAGCAAGCCGCCGATTTTGAATATCCGCTTGGTTTTGAGAATGTAAAAAGCGATTTTACAAAACTCGGTAGCCCTACAACGCTTGCTGTTTCATTGGCAGTTTTGGTGTATGTGCTGATTTTGCTTTCATATATCTTCAGTAGAAGAAGTACAAAATCACCTTATGGTTTTCGTGCATTATTGCGTGCTATATTTTCAAAGAAACAAAATAAAACAGAGAGCAAATTTGATATAAAATATTAAACATAAATTATTATATAATGGAATTGAAAGAAATCATAAATAGATTAGAAGATTTGAGTGCCGCAGATATAGTTAATTTTCTCTGCGAAAACAATATCTCATTTGAAGTTTTTTCTGAAGCCGTAAAAAAACAAGGCGGTTGGGATTCGGCGGAAAAACGCAAAAATGTTCAATTATTATTAAAGCAAAAAGATGATGATGCTTATAATACTACTGTCGCTGCAAATACGGTAGAGGCATTCGAAAAGTATTTATCGCTATTCCCTAATGGAAATCACGCAACCGAAGCACAAGAAAAAATTCAAACACTGAATAATGCTACGCGTGCTGTTGAACGCCAACGTGAGGAATATGAAAGAATGTTGCGTGAAATTGAAGATAACATTAATGAATATGACATTGATGATATTTCCGGTTTAGATGAAGTAATTTTGTCTGCTATATTAAGCAAACGTGGATACGATACACGTGGCGTAGATGTTAGAAAAATAAAGGATTATAGAGAACCGACACTAAGATTCAATGAGATTCCGCAAAACGAAAGCGATGTGCCGGAAGGATATACCGATGTTTTCTTTTGGGGCATACCTTCGTCGGGTAAAACTTGCGCTTTATCCGCAATTTTTAATACTATAAAAAAGGACTTTTTAATGGAAGCACCTGATTGTGAAAAGAAATTTGGAGCAACCTACCGCGACAGTTTAATCGGTATATTTCGCAACGATTGCGGTTATTTACCTGGTCGTTCTGCTATAGACAAAACGCAATATATGCCTTTTCTTTTCTATAAAAATGGAGAAAAACACAAACGTAAAATTTCATTTTTTGAGTTGAGTGGCGAGGTTTTCAAATATTTTTATGAAGTTGCAAACAATACTCAAATAATTAAGGCTTCCGACAGGGACGATATAGGAAAAGCATTTCACACACTTGATTTGTTGTTGAAAAGCAATAATCAAAAAATTCATTTCTTTTTTATCGACTATAATCAGGAAACCAAATATGCAGAAGACAGGAATGGACTCACTCAAAGTAACTATTTAGAAGCGGCTGCAACTTATTTCAGAGATGCAAAAGACAAGAACGGTAAACCGGTTGATATTTTTAAGAAAAAAACCGATGCTGTTTATGTAGTAGTTACCAAGTCGGACGAAATAAAAGGCAATGATAGGACCAAAAGTGCAGAATCGTTTTTGCGCGAAAATTTTGGTACATTTATGGGTGTATTAAAGAGACAATGTGAAGACCATTCGGTTGATTTCAAAGTAAAACTCTTTTCTATCGGTGATGTGATTTTCAAAAAAGTATGTATAATCAACCGTGATTATTCGCACGCTATTATCAATGACTTGTTGGAGCGAATTAAACCTGTGAATAACAGTTGGTATAGTAAATTCTTAAACAGTTAAAAAACAATGGATATAGTAATAAGTGGAACAAAAGGAGGCTGGGATTACTTTACGGACAAGCAACTGTCAGGATTATTTGACATAGGAACAGGTGCTGGTATAAAAGCACTTACCCAACAGGCATACGCCATTAACTACAATAATAATAATTGTATTTTCACAAAATACAGAATTGTAAAAGATGTGCGTGGTGATAAGCGAATTGGCTTTGTGGCTTTTTCCTTGTTTTTACCTTTCGACAAAAAACTGTCTGGCAAAACAATCAAAACTGTTTTGGATAGAGTAGAAAACGAATACTGTCAAGAATTTATTCCCGACGGGAGAAATCTTGAAGATGTAAGAGAAAATTTTAGTTTTCTTGATACAATTTCAAACGAATACGATAAAGACATTTGTTCCAATTCGTCTGTTGTTTCTGATGATATGCAATCAGATTCAACAGGTGCAGCATTTGTCTATTATCCTGATGATTCTGCACTTGAAGATATTTTTGATGCACCTTTTCAAGAAGAATACACGCCTTATCGCCAAATTCTTTTCATTAGCAACGATTTGAAAGGCAAAGACGAAAATCCGCTTGTTGCTTTGCAACATTCCGATAACGATTTGACGGGCGAGGTGGATTTGAAAAACGAATACTACTATTTGAATAATTATAACTACAACAAAAGCGTATCTATTATTGCAAACGGCAAAAAACGTTCAAACAACAAAGGAGAAAATCAAATAAGAGCAAAGTGGCAGGTAGAAATCAGATACTCAAAAGACGACAGATGCTATGAACCGATAGCACCACCAATCGGGTCATTGTCAAATCCTAATCCTGATATTTTCAAGTATTTGGAAATCAATGGAAATCAGATTAAAATCAAATATGATGCATTTAACAATCCCACGCCAAAAACAAAATCGGTTACTTTTGAAATTAAAGATCGGCATGGGAAAAGCATAGAGGGTGCAGAAATTCAAATTGGCACTCAACCTTGGCAACCAGTATGTGGACATACATATAATTATATT
The DNA here is from genome assembly GCA_001417715.1 of Candidatus Symbiothrix dinenymphae. Lineage (GTDB taxonomy): Bacteria > Bacteroidota > Bacteroidia > Bacteroidales > Azobacteroidaceae > Azobacteroides > Azobacteroides dinenymphae. Next base: position 54,101 of record BBRT01000013.1, on the reverse strand, counting down.
TTTAAAGGCGAAGAACTGATAAAAGATATTTCAGTTTCTGCAAGAAAAGGCGATATTTTTGTTTCTGACTTAGTGCCAGTTAAACCTGAAAAACGAGATACTGTTGAAATAACGATGCACGATATTAAAAAAGTTGAGATAGCTGCAACAAACGAAAACGGAATCGTTTATGATTTTACAGTTCGTATCGATTCCTATAACGTTAATCAACAAACCACTTCATTAGAATTTCGAGATGAAGATATTGAAAAAGAATGTTATATTGAAGTGTCAAAGAGAGACGGCGAAGAGTATTATTCAGGTAAAGAGGTATTTTGTCCTAAATCAACCGGTGAAATCCACATTCAACTGAAGAAAAAAGAGCAGGAAAAGCCTATATCTATGGGCAAACATGGAAGTGCTTCGGCAGGATATTCAAACAAAAAAGACGGTAGTGATATCGTATTGGACAAAAACAAGGAAAAAGATAATTACGCTGGTACTCTTGGTACCCAAGATAAAAATTACAAAAACCCGAAATTCATTGCAGGCAGTGTTGTTGGTTTATTAGTTCTCGGTTTAGGCATTTGGGTGTTGTGTTATTTCCTTGATAAAAACAATACGCACGAAACGCCACTTAATAAATTCGAAATACAAATGTACGTTGAAGGCGATGCGCTTTTCGTTGATACATTGAAGTTTTATAAAGTTAATTGGGAAAATCAAAAGCCAGAAATCAAAAAGGGTGGTGGAATGTTTGGCGGCGATGAAGAAAAACCCGATTCTACAGAATATAAAGAATGGGACAGAACTTTACAAAGCATTGAGAGGGCAATTACTAAAAGAAATATGCTTGCGAATAACAAATTTGAAGAGCTGAAAAATCAGGATTATTCTTCTGCACAACAAAAATTAAAAGCTGCAATCAATAAAATAGGTAGCATAAATTCAGCAGAAGTTGGACAAAAACTTGGTGATGTTTCCGCCCTCACTTTAACGCAAATTGCAGATTCTATCAATTCTATTCTTACGCCAAAAGAACCCGCAAAAACGGAACAGCCGCAAGAAGTGAAAAAAGAAAATTCCACAAAACCTGTGGAAACAAAGCAAAATACACCTACGGAAACTCAAACTTCACCACAACCAAAGGCAGAAACGCAATCGCAGCCTGCTCCTGCCAATGATATAACTTTCAAAATTATCCAATACATAAGAGGCGGCGAGTTGGACGAGGCAAAATTGCAAGAATATAAAAAGACAAAGGATATTAATCAAAACCTCAAAAACAGTATTCAATTATGTTTGGATTTTTGGGCATTAGATGGTTCTGGTAGTGGTAAAAAGTCGAAAACTTATTGGACTTTCCGCGAAAAAGTAAATGCGCAAGAGGTAAAGACGACTTTTGAAAACAGTAAATTGAAAGCGTTTTTGGATAAAATGTGTCAAGAAGGAACAAATCCTTCATACAGTAAACAAGATAAAAAGAAAGGATTAAAACAATGAATAAAAAAGTAATCATTTTAGTTGCAGCAGTTGCAGTAGCAGCAGCAATAGGCGTAATAATGTGGATTACAAGCCTTGATAAGGCAAAAGAAACCGCTTTGCCTAAAAATCAATTTACTGCCAAAATTGAGCAGGAAATTGAGCAATTTTCGCGAAAACCCGACAGTAAGTTCTGCAAGGACTACTACAGCGAAGTTGCCTACCACATTAACGATTTCTACAAGCAGAATCGTTTTGGTAACAATCAGTCGGAAAACGACCAATGGAAAGAGAATTTGGAAAAAAATCTCTATTCCACATATTCCGACAAATTTATCAAACAGGCATTTACCGTTTTTCGCGGTTCGGAATGGAAATCCGCAGACCTGAAATTTATTCAAGCGGAAAAGAATGATTTAAAAAAATCACAATTGCTTGTCGCAGGAAGCCCTGTGGATAAAGAATTTACGAAAATTCAAACGGCTTTGAACAAGTACAACGAAATTGTCGGCTTTATTTCGTCCTGCAAAGATTTGTCTTATTCGGGCAGTAGCTTATCCGACCGCTTTCCGATTGCTGATGTGCAAAGTAAAATCCGGTATGCCGTAAGTTTGCAACAAAATCGTTTGGAAAACGATTTTGTCAATAATTGTTCCCGCTTACATGATGGATTAAAATCAATTCCGCAATCGTTATTTAGAGAGCACGTTAGATATTTGGACAATAAAATTAATAATTGGTCGGGGCTGTATTCCAATTACAACTCGCAAAGTGACTATTCCAACAATTTGTACAAACCGCTGAAAAGTGAAATAGAGGCATTAGACAAAGATAAAGATATTTATAATGTTTCAAATTTCGACAGCGAATACAAACGATTGTCGGACAAATGGAGTGCCGACAATACAAAAGCATATAACTACTCTTATCCAACAAGATAATATTAAAGGAGGAAAAATAATGAAAAAAGTAATAGTTTTAACATTGTTCCTATGCAGTTTTTGTTCTGCATATTCGCAAACAGATTCCTTGCTGTTGAAAAATTACGAGCAAAAAATACTCGAAAACAGCAAATTACAAACAGATTTGCAAACCGAGAAACAAAAAAATCTTGATTTGAGCAATGCTTATAAAAAAGATACGCTCGCATTGCAAAAGCAAATAAAGGAGTTGCGCAATGAGATTTCTTCCGAAAAACAAAAAGTTTCGGATTTGAACAAAAATAAAATCAAAGAAGAAAAAGACAAATTGCAAACGAAAGTTGATAGTTTGAATACCGTAATTTCAACATTAAATCAAACTCTTGCCAATAAAGAAAAACAAATTGCAAGTGAAAAAGCAAATGCAAACATAACAGTTGACAAAGCAAAAAATGATGGTAAAGCAGAAACATTGGCAAGTATTGTGAACAGTTATAAAAGCAGACAATTTGAAGACTTAATCAAGTCCTCAACCAAATTGTCGGTCATTCGCGATATACAACTTGTCGGTAACAATGCTGAAGTGAAACCGATTTTGAATAATTTGTCAGTTTATTTCAATGCAGAAGAATTGCTTGCAAAGAAGTTCGACGTTGCTGCAATAAAAAACGCACAAACACAACTCAATCAAATAAAACAAAAATCAGCACTGCTTGACAAACTAAAAGAAAATATCGAATATTACCAAGATTTCAATAATGCACTCAAAGAAACAATCGGCAAACTTGTCAATTTAGACAAACGCAAAGTAGCAGATGGCGATACTGAAATTCAAAAACTAAAATTTAACGAAATCGTAACCGAACTTACAAAATATATGTACGATTATTACGATTACGGCAATTATCCCTATCTGTCTGATATTGTGCTTGAAATCATAAAACGCAAGCAGCCTAATGCCGATGCAAATATTTCAGATTTGCTGAAAAAATTGTGAAAAATTTGAAGGTGGAAAATGAGTGCTTTCAAGCACTGTCACTTATCAAATTCTAAAATGGATATGGGTAGTGCAACAAGATTGTTATCTATACCTATATCCCTTTTATGGATATTATTTATGTCATTTTATCCCGATTTGTTTAAAGATGGCAGTAATCATACTGATTTTAAAGGGTATGGGCAAAAAAAACTCATAACTCATAACTCATAACTCATAACTATTTCGTACCTTTGCGCCCCGAAAGGCAATTTATGAAAGCAGAAGATTTAGACGATTTTATTGACAGTGAGAAGATTGCGAAGGAGCATTCCGAGTATGTGGTGCCCGAAAATACCGAAGCCGACAAGCATCAGGTGCTTTCGGGGATGTATAAGGACTGGTTTTTGGACTTCGCCTCGTATGTGATTACCGACCGCGCCATTCCGCATATCAACGACGGGCTGAAACCCGTGCAGCGGCGCGTGCTCCACTCGATGAAGCGGCTCGACGATGGTCGCTACAATAAGGTGGCGAATATCGTGGGCGACACGATGAAGTTTCACCCCCACGGCGATGCGAGTATCGGCGGTGCGCTGGTGCAGTTGGGGCAAAAAGACTTGCTCATCGACTGTCAGGGCAACTGGGGCAATATCCTCACCGGCGACGATGCGGCGGCGGCCCGTTACATCGAGGCGCGCCTGTCGAAATTTGCGTTAGAGGTGGCTTTCAACCCCAAAGTTACGGAGTGGAAACTCTCCTACGATGGTCGCAACAAGGAGCCTATCACGTTGCCGGTGAAATTTCCGCTGTTGCTGGCTCATGGCGTGGAAGGCATTGCGGTGGGATTGTCGTCGAAAGTGCTCCCGCACAATTTTAATGAGCTGCTGGATGCTTCTGTGGCGTATTTGCGTGGCGAACCATTTGCGCTCTATCCCGATTTTCAGACGGGCGGCTCTATCGACGTGAGCAAGTATAATGACGGCGAGCGCGGCGGCTCGGTCAAAATCCGGGCGAAAATTACCAAACTTGACAATAAAACGCTGGTAATCACCGAAGTACCGTTTGGGCGCACGACCGCCACGCTGGAGGATTCCATCGTGAAAGCCAACGAAAAGGGCAAGATAAAAGTGCGCCGAATCGACAATATGACCGCCAAAAATGCGGAAATCGTGATTCACCTCGCCCCCGGCGTGTCGCCCGACAAGACGATTGACGCGCTGTATGCCTTCACCGAGTGCGAAATCAGTGCCTCGCCCAACTGCTGCGTCATCGGCGAGAACAACAAGCCGCGTTTTATGAACGTGTCGGACATCCTGCGCCACGTGACCGACCACACCGTGGATTTGCTCCGCATCGAACTGGAATTTCAGCGCGGCGAACAGGAGGACGCTTTGCATTTTGCCTCGCTAGAAAAGATTTTTATCGAAGAGCGTATATATAAGGACAAGGAATTTGAAGAAGCCAAAAAGATGGAAACCGCTCTGGCGCATATCGGGAAGCGTTTGGCAGCCTATTTTGCGGCGAATAATACCGAGCCTTTGCGCGAAATCACCGACGACGACCTGCTGAAACTGATGGACATCAAAATGGGTCGCATCCTGAAATTCAACAAGGACAAAGCCGACGAACTGATTGCCAATTACAAGTCGCAAATCAAGAAAATCACCAATAATATCAAACACATCACCGATTTTGCGATTGACTGGTTCACCAAATTGAAGGAAAAATACGGCAAAGACCACCCGCGATTGACGGAAATTCGCAGTTTCGAGAAGATTGAAGCCGTGCAGGTGGTGGAAGCCAACGAAAAACTGTATATCAACCGCGAGGAGGGTTTCATCGGCTACGGGCTGAAAAAAGACGAATATGTCTGCAACTGTTCGGACATCGACGACGTGATTCTTTTCTACAAGGACGGCAAATATAAAATTGTGCAAATCAGCGAGAAAATGTTTGTGGGCAAAGATATACTGTATCTCAATGTGTTCAAACGCAACGACAACCGCACGGTTTACAACGCCATCTACCGCGACGGTAAAATCGGCACAAGTTATGTCAAGCGTTTTTCGGTTACGGGCATCACGCGCGACAAGGAATACGACATCACGCTGGGCAAAGAGGGCAGCCGCATCCTCTATTTTTCCGCCAACCCCAACGGCGAGGCGGAAACGGTGAAAGTGCTGCTGAAGCCCAAAGCGAAGCTAAGGTTGTTGACATTCGACAAAAATTTCAGCGATGTGGCCATCAAGGGACGTGCCTCCATGGGCAACATCCTGACCAAAAACGAGGTGCACAAAATCACGCTCAAATCCAAAGGCGGTTCCACGCTGGGCGGTCGTCAGGTGTGGTTCGACCACGATGTGATGCGCCTCAACTACGATGGCAGAGGCAAATATCTGGGCGAATTTTCCAACGATGATTTGGTGCTGGTGGTGGAAGCCAACGGCGATTTCTATACCACCTCTTTCGATGTGGGCAATCACTATCAGGGCGACATCACGCGCATAGAAAAATACGACCCCAACAAGGTGTGGTCGGTAGTGCTTTATGATGCTGACCAGCAAGGATTTCCCTACCTCAAACGCTTCACGCTGGAAGCAAGTCCACGCAAGCAAAATTTCCTAAGCGAAAATCCCGCCTCCAAATTGGTGCTGCTGACAGACATTGTTTATCCGCGAATAGAAGTTGTGCACGGCGGAAACGATGCGTTCCGTGGCAAGCAAATCATTGATGTAGAGGAGTTTATAGCGGTAAAAGGCTTTAAGGCGAAAGGTAAAAGGCTCACTACTTTTAACTTGGACAGTGTCAAGGAATTGGAGCCGACACGTTTTCCGGAACCAAGCGCAGAAGATACCGCACCCGGTGCCGATAACGAAAATGACAATGAAGATACCGATGACAAGCCTGTAGATGAGATTATTGATGAAATAACCGGTCAAAAAAGATTGTTTTAAACAAAAAAAACTCGACCAACAAAAAAAAACTCATAACTCATAACTCATAACTCATAACTATTTCGTACCTTTGCGCGCAAAATTAAATAGATGAAACGGAAAATTGCATATATCTGTCTGTTGTTGACGCTCTGTATGTCGTGCAGCGAGTACAATAAGCTACTTAAAAGCCACGATACGGAGCTCAAATATCAGGCGGCTAAGAAGTATTTTGATGCGGGCAAGTATGCGAAGGCGATTACCTTGCTGGAGGACATCAACCCCCTTTTGGCGGGCACCGGTCATGCGGAGGAGGGTATTTATATGTTGGCGCAGGCTTATTACAAGACAAAGGATTACGAAACCGCCACCATGCACTTCAGGCGGTATTACACCACCTTTCCCAAAGGGGAATATGCGGAAGATTCGCGCTTCTATGCGGCTTACGGGCTGTATGAAATATCGCCGGATGTGCGCCTCGACCAAACGGACACGCGCTCGTCGATGTCATTGTTCTGGGAATTTTTGGAATACTATCCGCAAAGCGATAAAAAAGCCACAGCCGAAAAGGTGTTGAGAGAATTGCAGGACAAAATGGCTCATAAAGAGCTACTTACGGCACGGTTGTATTACAATTTGGGCGATTATGTGCCGGGCTATCCCTTTGCGGGCGGCAATTACTTGTCGTGCATCATCACGGCTCGCAATGCGATGAACAGCTATCCGTATTCGCAATACCGCGAAGATTTTATGTATTATACCTTCAAATCGCGGTATGAATTGGCGATAAAAAGTGTGGAAGAGAAAAAAGATTTGCGCTACCGCGATGTGGCTGACGAATATTTTTCGTACAAAAACGATTATCCCACAGGGAAATACATCAAAGAGATACAAAAATTATACAGTAATATAGAAAAAGAATTATGAATTACAAAGGAACAATGGCGGACAACACCGTTACGCGCGATATGCAACGTATGTCGGAAGAAACGGGCAATGTGTATCAAACAGTTCGCATTATTGGCAAGCGTGCCAATGAAATTTCAGTGGAAATCAAACGCGATTTGAGTGACAAATTGCAAGATTTTTCCTCTTTCTCCGACAATTTGGAAGAAGTGTTTGAGAATAAGGAACAAATCGAGATTTCGCGCTTTTATGAGCAACTCCCGAAAGCCACATTGATTGCAACTCAGGAGTTTATCGACGGCGAAATTTACTATCGCGACCCGTTGAAAGACAAAATCGAAGAGTTATGATTCAGCGCATTCAATCCATTTGGCTGCTTTTGGTGTTTCTCATCGCTATCGGGTTGGCGTATCTGAGCGAGAGTAACAACTACTTGTTGTTTGCCAACGCATTAACGGCAGCATTGGCGGTGGTCGCCATTCTTCGCTACAACGACAGACCTCGGCAAATCAAACTTTGCTACGGCATCATGGCTTTGGAGGCTGTTATAATTGTGCTTGAGCATTTTGATTTAGTAAATCAACTCGCTCATGTACCTCAACTCGATCAGTGGATACGCACTTTTATGCAGATTGTTATCATTGTGCCGCCGGTTGCAGGACTTGTTTTTGCTTTTTTGGCGTTGCGGGGCATCAAGAAAGATGAAAATTTAGTCCGTTCGATGGACAGGCTGCGATGAATGCACGGATGTGGATGCTGACTCTGCTGATTGTCATTCTTTTTTTGTGCAATCTGTTTTGGGGGTCGGTACACATTCCTGCAAGTGTTGTGTGGGATATTCTCACGGGGCAGCCCGCGCAGCGGGCTGCATGGGCGGGCATCGTTCTGCAATCGCGTTTACCACAAGCACTTACGGCACTCTTGTCCGGGTCGGCATTGGCTGTGAGCGGGTTGATGCTGCAAACACTTTTTCAAAATCCGTTGGCGGGACCGAGCATTTTGGGCATCAGTAGCGGTGCCAATTTGGGTGTTGCCGTTGTGATGCTCTATTCAGGGAGCGTTTTATCCACTGTTTTTGCGGCTTTTGCGGGGGCTTTCGTTGTGTTGATGTTGATTTTATACTGCTCTGTGCGTGTCAAAAGCAATGTTATGGTGCTGATTATTGGGATGATGGTGGGTTATTTGGCGTCTTCGGGGATTTCCATTCTCAATTCGATTGCGCCGCCGGAGAGCATTCGCTCGTATGTGCTGTGGGGTTTAGGCTCGTTTTCCAATGTGTCGTATTTGCAAATGATGCTGTATGCCGGACTGCTGCTGGTGGGGTTGCTGCTTTCGTTGTTGCTAATTAAACCGTTGAATACCTTGCTGTTAGGTGAAAATTATGCTTCCAATTTGGGGATAAATGTGCATCGCACGCGGCTTTACATTCTTCTGGTTACGGGATTTTTGACGGCTGTGGTCACGGCTTTTTGCGGGCCCATCAGTTTTATTGGATTGGCGGTGCCGCATGGTGCGCGGTTGATTTTTCGCACCTCCAACCAGCGTATTTTGCTGCCAGCCACCCTCGCGTTGGGTGCGGTGGTTGCGCTTTTTTGCAACTTGCTGACGACTGTTCCGCTCGCCAATGGGCTGTTGCCGCTCAATGCCATCACCCCACTGCTGGGTGCGCCGGTGATTTTGTATATTATTTTGCGGGAGAGAAATAAGATTTGAAAAAAATGTTTATTTATTCCTCTCTTAAAATGCGACTTAGTGCAGTCATTTTCGTAATGAGAAGCATCGGTATTAATTGATTGGCATAACCTTCTTCTTCATTTTCTGACGGAAATAGATATTTTTCAAATGCGGCAGTCCAAGCAAGGGTATCCGCAGGGGTGTCCAACACACTGTCTAACGGTTCTGTTATCGGATAGTCTGACTCCTGTGACAATTCCTCTCTGTATTTCTCCACAGCTTCTGCGTCTGTATAATCTTCTGCAAGCAAAGAAGTTAACGTTATCAACTTTTTCACTCCTCCCATGGTTACTGCGTCATCATCTCTTTGGCAGAGTTCAACAAACAGTGCTTTTTGCTCTTCTTTGCTCAATTGGCGCAACTCATCAAGCAGGGCATCCGCCGCCGCACTATCGGCTTCATCAAATTCATCATCGTCGTCATACTCATCATCGTCATACTCGTCATCATCATACTCGTCGTCATCATCATACTCGCCATTGTCTATAACAAAATGATAATTTCCTTCTCCTGCTGTTTTGTTCAATTGGGTTATAATTTGTTTTACCTTTGCCGGGCTTTCAAATCCCGTATCAATATAAAAAGGCTTTCCATCCTCTATATGACCACATTCAACGGCTGTCAGAGGAATCTTGTCGGTATCTTCTTCCAAGAAAAATTGGGTAATTTGAGTAAAATCTTTATGCGGCTTAAAACCATATTCTTCAGCAAATTCGATGGCGGAATAGATAATATTGTGCGCCAGTGAGTACGAAAGCGTATCATCCAATTCAACATCACCTTCCATTCTCTCTACTATTTCACCCAACTCTTCGAGCGAAATGTTAAAGCCATAAGTGGTATTTTTCATTCCAAGGCAGCCTAAATCAACCAAATAGATACAAAAAGTGACATTGTCATTGGCATGTTTTCGGGCAATAAGGAGATGAGCCAATCTCGTGTCTTCCCAATCTTTATTGACCCAACATTTATAGACGGGCAGACTGCGCGACTTTTGGCGAATGTAATTTTCGGGACTCAACAACTGCACCTGTACCTGCTTTTTTTTCTTTGCCATAAAAATCATTATTAAAAATCGCCGACAAAGGTACAAAAGAGTTATGAATTATGCAACATTCGGTGCACCGTTTGCTCACCATCGACAGGGAAATGGAAGGTTCGTTGCTGCTGAAAATACCCAACTATTCCATCCGAACTATTTTCTGGGAAGCTGAGACATCCGACTAAAGCGCAGTTATCTGTCGGCAATATTTATCGGGAAAGACAAGTAGAGATAAAAGAATTGTAAGGCAAAAAAGGAATAAAATTGCATTCTGAACTATTGAGTAATAGTGGATAAAAATTTAGAATCTAAAATTAACATTTTTGTAATTGAAAAAAAAGTTTTACCTTTGCGTCCGAATTAGAATACGCCAATGAAAATTAGGAGAAAGGATTTGATAGATGATTTTACAATAAAATACCCCGATGCTACGAGTGCTTTACAACGGTGGATTGATATTGTAAAAACTGCAAATTGGGCATCTCATGCAGATATAAAGATGAATTTTTCATCTGCCGATTATGTGGGAAACGGAAGATATGTTTTTAATATTAAAGGCAATAATTATCGGTTAGTGGTGTTGATTGTTTTTGTAGGAGGACTTGTGACGGTACGGTTTGTAGGAACTCATAGAGAATATGATAAAATAGATTGTAAAACAATTTAATATAGGAGGTAATAATGATTAAAAAATTTGAGAATATGACAAATATTGACAGCAGGGAACTTTTTGATAGAGTTTCGGATTATTGTGATGAACTGATAGATGAAGCAACCTCTATCGGTGCATTAGCTGCGCAGAATGCCAACAATGAATATACACGCGAAATAGGTCGCGTAGGGCGTTTGTGTGCTGATTACGAAGACACGAGAATGCAATTTCAAAATATCACCATGCACGATGGTTCGCCTTTGAAACGGGTGCGAGATGCAAAACAGGTTTTGGAATATGCTTGAAATAATAAAATAAAAAAAAAAAATTAAGATGATTTTTGTTTTTCCCCACGACAACAAAAAAAAAAGATATTTTTAAAAAAAAGAGGAAGAAAGAAAAAAAAAAAAAAAAAAAAAATAAAAAAGAGTGAAAAAATAGTTAAATTACCCCCCCCCCCCCCCCCCAAGTTGCTCATTATCAGCAAGTTATGACCTTGTTTTAAAGCTATTTTTAAGCATTTTCCGAGGGAAACGTAGTTCCAGCCATATCAGGGTCATGCCTTGGTGTAGCTTTATTGTTGTGTCATTTAAAAACAGACGAAAATAATATGCTATTCAACTCAATTGCCTTCGGAATATTCCTGCCCGTCATATTTTTGCTATACTGGGCTATTTCCAAAAACGTCAAGACGCAAAATGTGTTTTTGCTTGCTGCCAGTTATTTTTTCTACGGCTGGTGGGATTGGCGTTACCTGTCGCTGGTATTGCTCTGTTCTATCACCAACTATTTGGCAGGCGTATTAATGATGAGAGTCAATGAAGATTCCGGCAATGCACAAAAGCGACGGCGGCTGATTTTGACGGTCTGCTGCCTGGTTTCGTTTGGTGTATTGGGCGTGTTCAAGTACTATGATTTCTTCATAACTTCTTTTGTGGATGCGTTTAGTATACTCGGTATTCATTTGCAAGCCAATACTTTACATTTGATTTTGCCGGTCGGAATCAGTTTTTACACCTTTCACACACTGAGCTATACGATAGATGTTTATCGGAAAAAGTTTGAACCGACACGCGATGTGGTGCCGTTTTTCCTGTTTGTGAGCATCTTCCCGCTGGCAATGGCTGGACCAATTGAGCGGGCTACCAATTTGCTGCCGCAGATATACCGGCGCCGAACGTTTGATTATGCCTTGTCTGTCGATGGGATGCGGCAAATTCTTTGGGGGCTGTTCAAAAAAATGGTGATTGCCGACAATTGCGCCACGAGTGCCAATGAAATTTTCAATAATTCAGGCATTTATTCGGGTGGCACGCTACTTTTGGGCGCGATTTTCTTCACGTTTCAGATTTACGGCGACTTTTCCGGCTATTCGGATATGGCGTTAGGAATTGGTAAACTGTTGGGATTCAAGTTTCTGCACAACTTCAGATTTCCCTATTTTTCGCGCGACATTGCCGAATTTTGGCGGCGGTGGCATATCTCACTCAACACTTGGTTTCGCGATTATTTGTACATCCCGCTGGGCGGCAGTCGTGGCAGTAAATGGCAAGTGGTGCGTAACACATTCATTATCTTTCTTGTAAGTGGTTTTTGGCATGGTGCCAATTGGACATTTATTGCGTGGGGCGCGTATCACGCAATCCTGTTTTTGCCGGTTATTTTGTTGGGCAAAAATCGGAAATATACTGATACAGTAGCTGAGGGGCGGCTTTTGCCAAGCCTGAACGAGGTTTGCCAAATGGCACTTACGTTTGGATTGGTGGTTTTTGGGTGGATATTGTTTCGGGCTGAAAATATGACACATGCGTGGGGATATATTTCGGAGATTTTTTCTTCTTCTTTTTTCATTTACTCTCATGTTGCCATCAGCAGACTCACACTTTTGCTTATAGGTGTCTTCATGCTGATAGAATGGATTAACAGGCGCAAACAGCATGGATTACAGATAGATAACATAAAGTCGCCGGTTATGAAATGGATTATTTATTTTGTCTTTCTTTCTATCATTTTTGTGTTTAGTGGGCAACAAGAAACATTTATTTATTTTCAATTTTAATAATTATGAAAGCATTTTTAATAAAAACTGTATTGTTTGCAATTCTATTGATAATAGGATTAATCTCTTTTGATTATGTAATGGAAAAACAAATAAAAAAATTGGTTCCGGGCGAATTACAAACGTGGGATGCCATTTTTTCTTCAAACATGAACTCTGATGTGATTGTTTTGGGCAATTCTAGGGCTTTGGTTCAAATTAGCCCCGCAATTTTGGATTCTGTACTGTATGTTAATTCATATAATTTGGGAATGGACGGCAATCCGTTTAATATGCAGTATTTGAGGTTTAACCTTTTTGAGAAATACAACAAAAAGCCACGATTGATTATACAAAATGTGGATTTATTCAACACTTTTTCTTTGGGCTCTGTAGAAGGTCAACCGCATTTTTTCCCTTATCTGCACGAAGATTTAATTAAAAAGGAATTTTTAAAACTGGGTTTGTCTGAAATGGAATTGTCTATACCTGTCCTAAAATATCGGTCGGCAGTTAGAGGAGTCATGTTTTTTGATACTAACCTCAAATGGTCGAATAATAGACACAAAGGTTATCAAGGGCATGACGAATGGAGCTGGGACGGTTCCGCATTAGAAAACATATTGTCAGGGGACAGCATGATTGTTAAACGAGATCCCAAAGTGGTTGAGTTATTTGATTCATTTTTAAATGAATGCAAAAAAAATAACATTCAAGTGATATTGGTTTTTGCCCCACAGTACCATAAAATAAGAGAGTTTGTGAAAAAATGGGATGAAGGGATGCAAATATATCATTCATTTTCAAAAAAATATGATATTCCATTTTTGGATTATTCCGATGACACCTCGTTGACTTACGATACTGCTTATTTTTACAATGCAATGCATCTCAATAAAAAAGGTGCAGAATTATTTACTCTGAAATTAGCCAACGACATCAAGGAGCAAAATTTGTATAAATCGGGGGAATGAGGGTCAGATGCGCAATGATACGTCCCATAATTCGATAAATGAAATTTGAACAGTTTAAAGGATTGCAAAATTTTTGATAATCCTGTCAATCCTTCAATCCTGAAAATCCTGATTCAGACAATTTCTCCGCTAATTCGCAAAACACCCGCCCCATAACGCTATCCAAATCCAGCGCAACCGGCTTGCCGTCATCCCCCGCTTCGCGCACGCTTTGCACGATGGGGATTTCGCCTAAAAGTGGAATGTTCAGCTCTTTCGCAAGGTTTTTGCCACCGTCTTTTCCAAAGATATAGTATTTATTTTCAGGGAGTTCTGCGGGGGTGAACCATGCCATGTTTTCGATTAAGCCCAGGATGGGGACGTTTAGTTTTTCGTTTTGGAAGAGGCTGATGCCTTTGCGGGCTGCTGCTAATGCCACGTCCTGCGGGGTGGTGACGATGATGCCGCCGGTGATGTTAAGCGACTGAATGAGAGTGAGATGGATGTCTCCGGTGCCGGGGGGGAGGTCGATTAGGAAATAGTCTAATTCGCCCCAGTTGGCATTGGTGATTAGTTGTTTCAGGGCGTTGTTTGCCATTGCACTGCGCCAAATCAGGGCATCTTCCGTGTTTACAAAAAAGCCGATGGAGAGCAATTTGACGCCGTATTTTTCGATTGGGACAATCCATTCGCGTCCGTTCACCTCCTCCATGCAGGGCTTGGCGGCTTCTTCGCCGAACATTTTGGGGATGCTGGGACCGTAGATGTCGGCATCGAGCAGCCCTACTTTGTAGCCCATTTGTGCCAATGCTACTGCCAAATTGGCTGAGATGGTGCTTTTGCCTACGCCGCCTTTGCCGGAGGATATGGCGATGATGTTTTTGACTTGCGGCAATGGTTTTTCAACCGCATTGGGGGCATCCTTCTTGGGGGCACTTGCAGAGGATGCCCCTATAATTTGTATTGAGATGTTGCCTTTTATGTCCACATCGGGGCTTATGTAGGTCAGGATTGCTGTTTCTGATGCTTTGACTATGGATTTTGCGAAAGGGTCGTTGGGCTTGTTGAAAATGAGCGAGAAACTTATTTTGTTGCCGTCTATGCGGATGTTGTCCGCTACCATACCTGCCTCGACAATGTTTTTGCCGGTGCCCGGGTAGCGCACTTTTTTTAATGCTTCGGTGATTAGTTGGGAGGTCATTTTTTTAGTTATGAGTTATGAGTTATTTTTCCGGAATGAAGGTATAATCGAAAATTAAATGTCCCGGTTCGTCTTGGCTATTAACAAATTTCTTTAAATGTATTTTTACATACTTGCCGTTGGTTGTTTTGAGAATGAGTACCATTGGGTTAACGGCTGTTTGGTATTGACTACCCATTTTGGTGAATGAACAAAAAGATTTTGATGTGCCATTCAAAACCAGTTTAGCAAGCGACAATTCCGTTGCCTGATAAGGCGGTTCTTGTGCCAGATTTTGATAAAATACACCGGTCACAACTGCGTCCGGTTCCACTTCTACATTGGCATCAGTCGCCTTTTTTATGTTGGCATACATTTGTTCCAAAGCAATCGTAGAAGATGTGGCATCGGCGACCAAAACGGCACCACCGCTGCCCAACCCTGCCGCACCACTATTGGTTCGAATATCGTAAGCATGAAACGCAATATGCCATGTGGTGTCTTTTCGCCAGCGCGGATTGATAACTTCAGTCCCTATGTGGGTCGTTGAATTGGGATTATTCAACTCAAAATCACTCACGCCTTTAACAATCACACCCTCTTTTTCATCAAAAGCGAAATAATGCCAATGAGTAAAATCGGGAAGTTCTATCACAGTCCCATTTACCGACTGATAGCCTGCATACAAGCCATCGTAAGAGAAAGAACCGGATTTAGCAGGAGGAGGATTGTCATCATCGCTGCACGATTGCATAAAAGTGGTTGCCACCATTGCCAAGCCTAATGAGGCTAAAAGAATTTTTTTGTTCATTGTATTTTAATTTTTATTGTTTTTTTCCACGAAATGACAGCGGGTATGTACCGCATTTCATTGTTGTTATCAAACTGTCCGAAGTCACTTTGCCTTGCAAATCAGTAATGATATACATCGCATACGGGTTACCAGCCGTTGTCGGTATAAGATTTTCACCTGCCAGCACAATATCATTGGCTGCCTTCTCGACGGAAATACTGTCAATCGTCATATCATTGAGTATTACCGGCATATATTGCGAAAACTTTACCTTGTGCATGACAATAGTTGCCAAAGTGCTATCTTTAAATGTAACTAAGACGCTATCTTGTTCATAAAATGTGCCGCTACTTTGACGCACCGACAAAAGACCCTCGTAAAAAACCTCCTCGATCGGGTTTATCGGTGGAACTTTCGGTTCCTCATTGTCACACGAAACCATCATCACTACTGCCGCTGTCGCTGCACACAAAACATTTAATATCTTCATTTTATATCTATTTTATATCTATTTTATTTCCTAAGGAGGTGCAAAGATACGAAAAAAAATCATACATCAAGTCGGACAGACACCCCCATTTGAAACGGTTTGCCCCGCTGCACAAAAGAATTTCCTACCGACTTGAAATAGAAGATGTTATGCACAGCATTCATCAAATTACTGCCCCACAGGCTGACTAAAAACTTGTCCCGCTTCCAACTGACCGAGCTGCCCAACAAGCCATAAAAGGGCTGCGACAAGGTGTTGCTTTCGTTCCAATAAATGCGCCCGACACCCCGCCAATCCAGCCGCAAAAGCAATTGATTTACAGGCTGTTCGCTCAGATTAAACCGATATTCTCCGCATAAATAAGCTGTGTTTTGAGGTGCGTAAGGGACGTATTTGTCGGCATAATCGGTGTTGCCGTCATTGTAAGTGCGAAAACGGGCGGTGGTGTGCCCATAACTGCCGGTCAAGGTCCAATCATTGCAGGCATATCTTAAATCGACTTCGGCACCATAACTGCTTGTCCGTCCGGCATTTGACATCATTCGACCGGTGCTTTTGCCGGAGGGAAACACCGTGAGTTGCTGGTCGTAGCAGTCAATGTAAAATAATGCGGCATTTACAAACAACTTATTATCAAGGAAATGCAAATGGCTTCCAATCTCGTAATTCCAATTATGCTCAGGCTTATAGGCAATGGCAGAGTTGGGGTCGTAGGTGGCATCCGAAATATCAAAACTAAAGCCCAAATCATCCATCAGGTCATTCATCATTTGATTTTGCAGAATATCCGAAAAAATCTGCGTGTTGTAGCCTCCGGTCTTGTAGCCCCGTGCTACGGTGGCGTAGATGCTACCAAAATCGGCATCATATAAAGCAGAAAAATGGGGTGTTAGCTCGTAAAACGCCGTGCTGTTTTGAGATTTTAATTCCGTATGGAGTGGTTTATAATCTTGCATATTGTATGTGAAGCGGTAATGTATGTCGGCAAAATTGTGGTAACGAATGGCGGTGTGTTCGTAGTCGAAACGCAAACCGGCTGTCAATTTCCAGCGGTCGAACCGAAGCGATGACTGATGAAAAGCCGAAGCCCCCAACACAGGTAGCTTAAACAGGCTTTGGATGACAAATTCATCTTCCTCAAACAACAAATCCGCCGAAGGAAAAGCCGTGTGGATACCCGTATTGGCATTATTCAAAATAAGTTCGTCTATCCCGTCCTTTTTGAAAGTTACAGGGGCATCCATATCCACGTTTTTGTAAAACCCAAACGCACCGCTCAACCATTCCCAGCGACTGTCCGCATCCTTCGATTTCAACACAAACTCCTGTGTAAAAGCCTGTTCCGTTTGCGCCTGAGCCAACGTAAACATGGATCGGCGCGTAAAATCCTGGTCAAGCACCATCTTGTCATCGGTATATTGCCACGACGAGGTGCTCGAAAATTGCAGGGCATCACCGCGATAAAGTAGCGTAAACCCCTCACTCAACCCCGTGCGGCGATAGGTGCAAGGGTCATTGTGGTCGATGGGCAACGCCTCTCCCGTTGCTTCGTCGTAGCGAGCGTAAGCAAATCCACCCTGCCGTACAATGTTCATTGACAAGGTGTTATCTACACTCCAACGCTCCGAGAGCCGCCCTTGCAACCGCAATCGCAACCCATCGCTCAATATCCGGTCGCATTGCGTGCCATCGTACTGATTGACGTAAAAACCGCCACTTTGATGATGCCGCAACGCCACCGAGTAGCCAAAATCGCTGTTGGGACGTTGGTAGGTGGAGACTGCAACATCAACCTCATCGCCGCTGCCATATCCCGCAGACAGGCGCGTACCGCTATAATTGAAAGGCGACAGTGTTTGAATATTTATCACGCCGCCAATCGCATTTCGCCCGTAGAGGGTACCCTGCGGACCTCTCAAAACGGTAATCCGCTGAATATCCTGAAAATCGAAGTCGAAATTGTTTTTGTTGAGCACCGGCACATTATCCACATAAAGCCCCATCGCAGGCTGCTCCATACGCGCCCCAATGCCACGAACATAAATGGAACCGGTCATCTTCGACCCATAATCGGGCATATAAAGATTGGGTGTCAAAAAAGAGAGCGACTTGGGGTCAGAAACGCGCCCCTTCTCAATGTCGGGCATGGAGAGAGAGGTGAACGCCACAGCCTGTTTCGTCAATGTTGGCGACTGCTTCAGCGAGGTAGTAACGACCACCTCTTGAAGTGTCCTCACACTGTCCGCATCCGTCGGCAAATTGTAATTTTGGGAAAGCGCAAAACCAAAATTTGCAAACAACACCCCCAACACACACAAAAAAGACAACCGCCGGTTCGTAATTTGTAATTCGTAATTCGTAATTCGCAATTGATTTCTCATTTTCGGCTGCAAAGGTAGAGCCTTTTTTTTGCTCCTGCAATACCTATAAATGGTGATTTTTCAAAAAAAACTCATAACTCATAACTCATAACTCATAACTTTTTCGTACCTTTGCGCAAAAAAAGTCATGTCGACAGGAGAAAAAATAGTGAAACAGGCAAGGAATGCAGCTAAATTGACAACCGTCAAATTCAGCAAGTATTGGGTCGCGGTGGGGGTGTTTCTGCTGCTGTTTTTGTTTTTCAATGAGCACACTTTGTTCAAACGCATCGGTTACGACCGGCAAATTCAGCAATTGGAGGATGAAATTGACTATTATAGTGCTGAAAAACAAGCTAATAAGGAAAAGTTGGAACTGCTGAAATCCAGCAAGGAAAATTTGGAAAAGCTCGCCCGCGAACAATATCAAATGGTGAAGCCGAACGAAGAACTGTTCATCATCCGCGAATAAAAGCCAAAAAATCAACGCCTGTATGGAGCGCATCAAGAGTCTGCAAAATAGCCGCATCAAAAACATCAGTCTGCTCACCGCAAAAGCCTCCGAGCGCAAGGCACAGCAACTTTTTGTGATAGAAGGAGCCCGCGAAATCAGTCTGGCAATAGCCGGAAAATACCGGTTTGAAGCGGTGTTTGTCTGCCCCGAATTGTTGCACACAGCGAATTATCCGGAGGTGATGCCATTAGTGTCAGAGGCTTGCCAACACGGGAATGACATGGCGGTGGAAGTGAGCGAAGCCGTGTTTCAAAAAATTGCCTACCGCGAAGGCTCGGACGGAATTTTGGCGTTGGCGCACCCCAAATCGCACAATTTACAAGATTTGCAACTGCCTGACAATCCGTTTGTTATCGTGTTGGAAGCAGTAGAAAAACCCGGCAATTTGGGAGCAATTTTGCGCACCGCCGATGCCGCCAAAGCCGATGCCGTCATCGTTTGCGACCCCGCAACGGATATTTACAACCCCAATGTAGTAAGGTCGAGTGTAGGCTGTCTGTTCACAGTGCCCGTTGCCGTATGCAGCAACGAAGAAGCCCGTAATTTCCTGCACACAAAGCACATACGCACCTTCGCCGCCGAACTGACCGCAACACAATGGTATCAAAACACCGATTTCACCGCCCCATCCGCCATCATCATGGGCACAGAAGCCAACGGGCTGACCGATTTTTGGCTCAAACAAGCCAACGCCCGCATCAAAATCCCCATGCGAGGAGTCATCGACTCGCTCAACGTGAGCGTATCAACAGCCATCCTCACCTTTGAAGCCATGCGGCAACGCGGATTTTGAGGTGAAAAAATTATTTACGCCCTCCCATCAGTATAGGAAAATATTTTTTCACTAATACTATTACAGGTATAAATAGCAGAACAGTTATTGTCGTAACAATAATGCCCACAACGGGATTTATTAGCACATCATTTCCCAAAATCAAATTTGTGATTTTTCCACTAAATGCCAATATCAGTATTGTCCCACTTGATATAATTGTAATTATTTTTGAACTATTTGTATATAACATTGACAGCAAAACAGTTGCCAGTATTCCAACCATTCCTATCACATAAAATAGTACTATATTATTTCCATAATTGCAGCCATTGACATCTACACGCCCATTGAATGGTACAATAGTAACAAGTAGTGTAAAGCCAATTACTACACCTAAACAGGTTAATCCAAACTGTCTTTTATTCCCCGACTCAACGACTTTGATTATATTTTGCTTTTTAAAAACATGTCCAATGGCAAAAAATGGCAAAGCCAGTAGTGCACTATCTATTGAAAGCAATAAATCTATATTTAACTGTTTCAGAAAAAGCACAATACCTATAACACACACATTACCAAGTACATAATAGAACGTCTTGCCGTTACTTATTGATTGCAATATGCTATTGAATATTTTTACAAAAAATAATGCTATTAAAAACCATAACGGCCCAACTACCATGATTGAAGTATCTGTATCATATCCTACTCCCAATAACATACCCCAAAACGGCTTTATCAGTGCATTATTAAAGGTTATGTCTCCAAAAATTAGTTGACGCAGCAATTTGCCGCTCAAATAATTCAGAACGTATAGCAACACATAAGGGATAATTAGCGTCTGAACCCCATTTACTACCGTATTCTTGAGCTTTCTGTCTTTTTCCAAATAGCCGGATATGAAAAAGAATAGCGGCATGTGGAATGAGTAAATAATGTTCCACAATTCGGTAGGAATACGGATATGTCCAAGAACCATCAACCAAATTCCGGTTACTTTTGCAAAATCAATCCATAAAATTCTGTTGGGTTGATTGCTGCCAGATTTCGTACTGAACGCCGATTTTAGCGAAGCAGAAAAGTTGCTTGTTTGCGATTGCAAACCTTTGAATAATACTTTTTTTATCATTTTTTTAAGAGTTTGTGGCTCAAACTCTTAAACCTCATAGGCAAACAAAAAAAGCGTCGAACTGTTCATTGATTGCTTATTTGTAAATAACCGGCTCTACCAAAACCTTTGCAATCAAATAAGCACCGCACAATTCACGCCACACAGCGCGAATTTTCGCTAACTTATCCTCGATTGCTTTTTGAAAACTTGGTAGATTTCGTTATTTCGAGAATAAGAGCTAAAAAGCCCCGTTATTACTATGTTACAATTTTAATTTTTCTGTTTTTTACACATTGTGTTCATTTTTATTTTCGGGGACAAAATTAGATAAAAATTTTCAGATTTTCAAGTACATGCAATGAAAAAAGTTTTTTTAGAGAGGAAATAATGGAAAACTTTCAACGGTATTACGATTGATTTATGTATAAAAGAATTGATTAATGGAAACGTTTTTTTTTTGGGGGTGTTCTATTTTTGAAAAAAATGTTGTACCTTTGCGCAATTGAATTGCGTTTTATCCCGATAAAATGAAGTACGACTTATGTTTATTAGAATTTTGAAGTTAGAAGAGGCTGCGGAAGACTCTCTGTTTCTGTGGGGTGCGCGGCAAACGGGCAAAAGCACTTTGCTCGAAACGCTGTTTCCGACAGCACGTTATTACGACTTGCTGAAAAGTGAAGAGTTTGAACGTTTTTTTCGCAACCCTGCCCTTTTGCGCGAGGAATTGAAAAATGCCAATCCGCAGGATTTGGTTATTATTGACGAAGTACAAAAAATCCCCGCTTTGATGGATGAGGTGCATTGGTTGCTGACCAATCGAAAGATTCGCTTTATCCTTTGCGGGTCGAGTGCGCGCAAACTCATTCGTTGTGGAGCCAATCTGTTAGGTGGCAGGGCTTTACGGACGGTGCTGTATCCGCTTGTCAGTGCCGAAATTCCCGATTTCGACCTGATGCGGGCAATCAACAACGGAATGTTGCCGCGCCATTATACCATTGAAAACCCACAGCGGCGGTTGCAAGCCTATATTGGTGATTATCTGAACGAAGAAATTCGCGCAGAAGCCCTCTCACGCAACCTTTTGTCGTTCACCCGCTTTATGGAAATTGCAGCTCAATGTAGTGGCGAAATGATTGTGTATAAGAACATTGCGCAAGATTGTGGCGTGAGTGCCAACACGGTAAAAGAATATTTCAATATTCTGGAACAAACGATGATTGGCTATCTAATTCCCGGCTTCACGGCAACAACCAAACGTAGAGCAATTATCGCACCCAAATTTTACTACTTCGATGTGGGAATTGTAAATTATCTGTTGAAGCAACACAAATTGGTGCCGGGCACAGATGCTTTCGGTCACGCTTTTGAGCATTTGATGATACAGGAAATTATTGCCTGTCTGGGTTACCGTTTTTCCGAAGAACAGGTCACCTATTGGCGCACTACGCATGGCTACGAGGTTGATTGCATCATCGGAAACGGCAGAGTTGCTATTGAATTTAAATCGTGCAAGGAAGTACAATCGCGACACACCAAAGGTTTGAATGCCTTTCAGGAAGAATTTCCGCAGGCAAAACTGCTCGTGGTGTCGCTGGACAAATATCGCCGCACACTGGGCGATGTCGAAATTTATCCGGCAACAGAATTTTTAAAGGAACTCTGGGCGGATAAAATCATATAGGGGCGTTGCGTGCAACGCCCCTATATTGTCGGAAAAACGCAATTATTTCCCGTTATAAGTGCGCAACTCGTTTTTGAAAACGTAATAAACATTGTCATTCACGGGGTCTACTTCGTAGATGGGTTTGTTGTTGTCGAGGGCAATTTTGTCCACTTCCGAACCATCTGCTTTTTTCACTTTCACCAATTCTGCTCCATTGGTGCCTTTGGATAAAACGAAAGCGTAGTCGCCGTTGGCTTTCATTGCACTGAATCGATTTGCTATTCCGGAACGGTTTAGTAAATCAGACGCTACACCAGCTGCTTTTCCAGTTTGTTGTATCTTATCACTAAATTCAGCTGTTCCTTCTATTACTTTACCTGCTCCATCTCTGAAAGAATAATGTGTTTGTGCCTGAGTTCCTTTAGAGTAGTCTTTCAAACCAAAGGCTGCCACTTTCATCAACTTGCGTGTGCTACCTCCCGGCTCGGTATAAGCATTTTGATATTTGACAGCACCGTCTAACCCAATACCAATGACGTCGCCTTCGCCTACCAAAGAAATGCCCCAATCGAACAATCCGATGTCTGAAATACTTTCTTCATTTTTCACTTTTTTCAGTTTAGCAAGCGGTTTGGGGGTTGCGGTAGTTTTTGTATCGAATTTGTAAACTTTTTTGTCGTTATAAACCAAAACCGTATTGATTGCATCATCAATAGCATACAACACGGGACGGTCTTTTTCAAACTCAATATCCTTTTTCCAAATCTTTTTGCCGGTTGTGTAGTCCACTAAAATACCGGAAACACCGGATAAATACAGCACTTGATTATCTCCAATGATGTCAAAAAAATGAATAGGGGCTTCCCTCTTGTCCGAAATTTTAGCGGGTTTTTTCCACTTCTTTTGTCCATTTCCATCCACTAAATTTATTTCTACACCGCCAACATATAAATAATCTTGACCGATGGGTATTACTCGTTTGAAATCGAAGCCGAAAGCATCTTTTTTCCATACTTTTTTCCCATCAGCATAGTTATAAAAATTAAATCCACTGCTATGCGCAACCAAAATTTTGTCTGCCCAATCCTCCAAATAGAGGACAGACAGGGTTTTGATGTCGTTTTTCCAAACTTGAGAGCCATCTTGGCTGTTCCAAACATTCAACCCTTGCTTCATGGATATAATGCTTCCGACATTTTTTATTACAATGACATTTTTCCCGGACTGCGAAAGATAAAATGTATAGATTTTGTCTTTCGCTTGCCACAGAATTTTGCCCGTTTGTTTGTCTAATTTATACAAAATGCCATTGACAGAGGTATAAATCGCATCGCCTTTCAGTTCTGCTTTGTCTTCGGAACCGGTCTTTTTAAACGATAGCGCATCTTTGAACGCACTCGCCAGACTTGCAGCCGTGCCTATTTCGGTTTTCCACTTTTCTTTTCCATCTTGATTCCATAAAACGGAATAGAAAAATTTCCCCTCACTGGTTAACAATAAAAATTCGTTAGCCTCCGGCAAAAATTGACTTTGCAGAATGCGATAGCCGGCAGTTTCGGAATTAAAAACGACCTGACCGGTGAGCGAATTAATAATCACATCGCGGTTTTCAAGCACCGCCCGCACATAAAGCGACCCCTGAACGAAGTAGATGTCGTCGGCAGATTGGAACGAAGCCGCCAAACCATCCACCGACTCCACGGCATCCAACACCTTTTGTGCACCTTCAAGTGCTCCAACGGTCACTACATCTTTTTTGTTGATGACCCACTCAGTTTTGCGTGTTTCCGGATTGTAATCCGAAATCACTTCCTTCTCTTTCACAATCACGTGCCCGTTGACCGGATTGAGTACAATTTGCTGAATGTCCTGGCTGAAAGGAATTGTCACATCCGCCTGACGTTGAGCAAAAACGGTTGCCCCGCTGAATAACGCAGCAACTAAAACACTGTTTACATTTGTTTGCATAATACTTGTAATTTTTTAATTATTAAAAAGTTTAACTATTGTTCTTCATATACTTTCGCGAATTTATCGTTGATTTGCTAATTCAAAAATAGGCTTCGGGCGCAAAGGTAATAATTAGTTTTTAAATGCGCAAATATTTTTTGAAAAAAATCAAAAAAAAACGCCATTTTTTTGCAAAATGACGTTTTTTCATGGGATTGCAGGTCAAACCCGCAATGACAGGATGTTCAAAACGTTTGCTCCGCCAATCGCTTATACCCAGCCAAACGCCACTCAGCATTCTTCTGCGTAATCGCAAACAATTCCTCAGCCTCCTTCGGATACTGCTTCGCTAATGATGCAAACCGCACTTCGCCTTTGAGGAAATCTTGGAATTTCGTCCAATCCGGCTCTTTGCTGTCAAGTTGGAAAGGGTTTTGCCCTTCGGCTTCCAAGCGCGGGTCGAAACGCCAGAGGTGCCAATAGCCACATTCTACGGCGGTTTTTTGCTCGGCTTGGGCGTGTCCCATGCCGGCTTTCAAGCCGTGGCTGATGCAGGGCGAGTAGGCGATTATTAGCGATGGTCCATCGTAGGCTTCTGCTTCGCGGATGGCTTTCAGGGTCTGTGCTTGATTGGCTCCCATGGCTATTTGCGCCACATAGACGTAGCCGTAGGTGGTGGCAATCATGCCC
This sequence comes from Candidatus Symbiothrix dinenymphae, assembly GCA_001417715.1. Classification (GTDB taxonomy): domain Bacteria; phylum Bacteroidota; class Bacteroidia; order Bacteroidales; family Azobacteroidaceae; genus Azobacteroides; species Azobacteroides dinenymphae. Next base: position 28,957 of record BBRT01000013.1, on the reverse strand, counting down.
AAATCTTTTTTGCGGATGCGTTTTCCGGCTGCTGCAAACTTCGCTACTGCGCCCACAGGGGTGGATTTCGAGGATTGTCCGCCGGTGTTGGAATATACTTCGGTGTCCACCACGAGGATGTTCACGTTTTGTCCGGATGCAATCACATGGTCTAAGCCGCCGAAGCCGATGTCGTAAGCCCAGCCGTCGCCGCCGATAATCCATTGGCTGCGTTTCATAAAGAAGCCTTTCAATTCCAAAAGTTCTTTGCACAACGTGCAGGCAGGGCAATTACAGGTATCTGAACCGGACGCTTTAATTTTTTTTACTAACTCAAGCGTTTCTGCTGCTTGCGAACCTGCTTTTTCCAAATACTTGATAACATCATCTAATGTCTTGATATTCGGGTCGTTGTTGCAACTTGTGGCTGCAAAATGCTGAACAAGTTCGTCAATGGTTGCGATGCCCCATTCGAGAATGGCAGCATAGTCGTCAGCGGCTTTTCTGCCTGCTGCGCCGCCATCTTCACGATTGTCGAGCCAAGTCTGTGCCGCTTCTTTAATTTTGGCGTTTGTCCAAGGAATTGCCAACAACGCATTGGTTTTTTCAACCACCCGGTCGCGCATTTTGTCGGTCGCAATTTTCATTCCCAAGCCATATTCGGCGTTGTCTTCAAACAGGGAATTTGCCCAAGCCGGACCGCGCCCTTCTGCGTTTTGCGTGTAAGGAGTAGAAGGTGCCGAGCCGGAATAGATTGATGTACAGCCTGTTGCGTTGGCAATCATTTGGCGGTCGCCGAAGAGTTGTGAAATCAATTTCACATAAGGCGTTTCGCCGCAACCCGAGCAGGCACCGGAGAACTCAAACAGCGGCGTTGCAAACTGTGAATTTTTCACGTTTGCCTGTATGTCCACCAAATTTTGTTTGGTGTGTACTTCGTTTATGCAGAAATCCCAGTTTTCCTGTTCGTCCGGTCGCGTTTCGATGGGCACCATTGAGAGGGCTTTGCCGTTTTTGTTGCCCGGACAAACGTCTGCGCAGTTGTCGCAGCCCAAGCAGTCTAACACATTGACTTGCATGCGGAAAGTCATACCTTCAAACTGTTTGCCGGTGGCTTTCAAGGTCGCCAAGCCCTTTGGTGCTTTCGCTTGTTCGGCAGCATCCAACACGAACGGACGGATGGCAGCGTGAGGGCAAACGTAGGCGCACTGGTTACACTGAATACAGTTGTCGGCGTTCCAAACCGGCACGTTCGATGCCACGCCGCGCTTTTCGTAAGCCGCCGTGCCCTGTTCCCAAGTGCCGTCTTCGCGCCCTGTGAAGGCAGAAACGGGCAGGTCGTCGCCTTTTTGGGCGTTGATGGGCTGCACAATTTTAGTAACAAATTCGGGTACTGCCGCACTTTTTGCCGCCGCTTCCGGTTGCAAATTTGCCCACTCTGCGGGCACGTCCACCTTCACATAATCGGCACCACGGTCCACTGCGGCGTTGTTTTTGTTCACAATGTCGTCGCCCTTCTTGCCATACGATTTCTTAATCATATACTTCATTTGTTCCACCGCCAATTCGTAGGGAACAACGCCGGTAATTTTGAAGAATGCCGATTGCAGGATGGTGTTGGTGCGATTTCCCAAGCCAATTTCCTGTGCAATATTGGTGGCATCGATGATGTAGAAATTGATTTTATTTTGCGCCAAATAGCGTTTCACATCGTTTGGCAGGTTTTCTTTCACCTGCTGAGCGTCCCAAATCGTGTTCAAGAGGAATGTGCCATTCTTTTTCAAACCTTTGGTCACATCGTAGAGGCGGAGATAGGCTTGCACGTGGCACGCTACGAAGTCGGGGGTGTTCACCAAATAAGTACTCCGAATGGGGTTGTCGCCGAAGCGCAAATGCGAGCAGGTGAAGCCGCCCGATTTCTTGGAATCGTACGCGAAATATGCCTGACAGTATTTATTGGTGTTGTCGCCGATGATTTTGATGGAGTTTTTGTTCGCGCCCACCGTGCCGTCGGCTCCCAAACCGTAGAATTTGGCTTCAAACGGACCGTTTTCCAATATCAATTCCGGTTTTAGGGGAAGTGATTTGAACGTTACGTCGTCCACGATGCCAATCGTAAATCCGTGTTTCGGGGTGTTGGCAGCCAGATTTTCGTACACCGACAAGATTTGTGCCGGCGTGGTGTCTTTCGACGACAAGCCGTAGCGACCGCCCACGATGAGCGGCTTGTTGGCGCAGGGGATGTCTTTGCAGGACGCAAATGCCTCAACCACATCGAGATACAGCGGCTCGCCATTGGCACCCGGCTCTTTCGTGCGGTCTAAAACGGCGATGCGCTTCACCGTTGCGGGCAATGCCTCGCCCAAATGCTTCACCGAGAATGGACGGAAGAGGTGCACAGCCACCAAGCCGACTTTTTCGCCTTTTTTCGTCAGATAGTCGATGGTCTCCTTGATGGCTTCCGTCACCGACCCCATCGCGATAATCACGCGCTCAGCATCCTTAGCACCGTAATAGTCGAACAAATTGTATTTGCGACCGGTGAGTTCGGACAATTGCTTCACATAGCCGTCCACAATATCCACAACCTTGTCGTAATACACATTCGATGCCTCACGTGCCTGAAAATAAATATCAGGGTTTGGCGCCATCCCGCGAGCCACCGGTGCTTCGGGATTTAATGCACGCTTGCGGAAAGCCGTCAACGCCTTTTGGTCAATCAGCCCCGCCAGGTCGTCATTTTCCAACGCCTCAATCTTCTGAATTTCGTGCGAAGTGCGGAACCCGTCGAAGAAATGCACAAACGGCACGCGCGACTTAATCGCCGCCAGATGCGCCACCGCCGCCAAATCCATCACTTCCTGCACCGACCCGGTCGCAAACATCGCAACCCCCGTCTGACGCACCGCCATCACATCCTGATGGTCGCCAAAAATCGACAGGGCGTGCGAAGCCAAAGCCCGCGCCGAGACGTGGTAAACACCCGGAAGCAGCTCACCTGCCACCTTATACATGTTCGGAATCATCAGCAACAATCCCTGCGAAGCCGTGAACGTAGTAGAGAGCGCCCCAGCCTGCAAAGAGCCGTGCATAGCCCCCGCAGCCCCCGCCTCAGACTGCATCTCATCCACGCGAACCGTTTCGCCAAACACATTCTTCCGACCGGCAGCCGCCCACTCATCGACATACTCCGCCATCGTAGAACTCGGAGTGATAGGATAAATCGAAGCCGTCTCGCTGAACATATACGCGATATGCGCAGCCGCCTGATTACCATCACAAGTCAAAAATTTCTTCTCTTTAGCCATTTTTTTTATATTTATTAGAGTATTAAAAATATTATTTTATTTATTGACGTATGAAAATTTCTTATGCCCATCTTGAATTTCAATTTTTGTAATACTGTCAAGTGGAATTGTATTTCTGATAGATTCAACAAATCTGGATTCTACTCCCCTAACAGCGTTTTGACCAACATAAATTCTATCAAAATAGAAGATAGTACGTTTATTTTTATGTCCATAAGTAAAACGAATTTCGATTGAAGGGCTATTGATTATCTGATGAGAATTTCCATCTTTATCTACACATTGAATCGTTGTAATGGGATTTGCCTTATAATGATAGGTCAAATATGTAGGACCTTTTACTTCCACATCTTTGAATTTTGTTGAGTCTATATCAGCAAATTGCTGTTTAAAACTGTCAAGTGGAATGTAATAAGTCGAGCAAGATGTCATCAAAACAAGAATTAATAATGCCAAGGGCAACGCCCTTTTAGCATTAGCGTAGGGCATCGCCCTACGAAATGATATGCCACGCAACAGCCATAGCCCTGAAAGGGCGTAAGCCATATTGCGCCACATTGCTATTGCCCTTACAGGGCGCAGGCGCAATGATGTCGCTCCACCCACTGGGCGTTGCCCTGCGCTATTGCTCATCAGGCTTTCAGCCTTCTTTTTAGTTGCATCTATTGTTGCCATTTAATTTACCTATATTATTTGTCTGCAAAGTTAGCAAATTATTTTTATTTTATTTTGTTATTTCAAAAAAATGTTGTACCTTTGCCGCATCGAAAGATAAACGGTTACATAACTATTGCGTGTTTGTTGCGGGTTGTGTATCCGTAGTATAGGACAAATAAAATTACTCTGGGTACGCAGGGGTTTTATCTGTCTTTTTATATTGTTGTAATGTATATTTTTCAACATTTTAAAATTATTTTTTCCTTGTTCACAAACGATTGCAAAAATCAATCAATATTTCTTTGTCGTTCATATTTCTTTATTCTATTGCTCTTTGAATGTTTTTTGCATTCAACGCACTCACCACTTTTTTGCCTGTTTGCGTTTCCAATTCCTTGAGTGCCACATTGGCTACGTGTCCGCCTCGTCGGGCAATGCCTTTACTTTCTGCAAAGGTTGCCGGTCCTTCGGACTGTGAAATCTCCTTTGTAGAAGCCTCTGCAAGCATATTTAGGACTAATTCCAAATTAGTCATGTTATCGCGCAGACTCTCGGTTTTCAAACCTTTGTGCTGTTTATACAGTTTAGTCGTCATGCCCGACCAACCTCGCGTAATAATATCGGTCAAAACTGCATATTCTTGACCTTTTATCACCCCTCTGCGTTCCCATTCATCGGTAAGTTCTTTTCTTACTTCGATGCTTTTCAGCCGCTGGTTAATCCAATTGTCGGAATAGCCTTTGCGGTGATAATACTCCATCAGACGCTCAATACCCAACTCCGGGTCGTCAATTTCTTCTAATCGCTCGCGGGCAATTTCTGCCAACCATTGTTTAAATGGTTCTGCTTTGGGCGATGGGATGGATTGTATCAAACGGAAAAGTTGCTCCACATCGGCGGCATCGGTCTTGTAAAACTTGCCATCGGAAGACTGCATTCTCAGTTGTCCGATTTTTTCGGACAACTCACTCCCTTCTGCCTGTAGCTTGCGTTTTAAATCGTCCCAATACTTTCGCGGGCGAATACTCTCCGTCAATACTTCGATAACATCCACCACAGAGATATACCATTTTGCCTGTTCGCTGTCCCACAGAGAGCGAACTTGTTTCGTTTCAAAGAGTTTAATAGATGCCTTTTGTGTCATAATTTTTGCTGTTTATTTTTTTATCTAACCGCCGACAAAGGTACACATTTTTTTCTATGAAAAATAATTCGTATATTTGCACTTTCTAATTGGATAAAATTATGAAGAAGAGAGCGATTATTCTATTCAGTGCGATGTTGATGACTTCGTGCTTTGAGCTAAATCAGGAAGATGAAACGGCTGATGGGTTGAAAGCGGCGTTGAATGTGGGTACTGATGTTGCCGTAAAGGTACTCGGCGTGGATAATGGATTTTATGGTAGCACGCATAAAATTGGATTACCGCCTGAAATGGAACGGGTTAGTGCTATTATAATGTATTTGCCGGGTGGTCAAACGTTAGTCGACAACACTGTTTTGTCAATGAACCGTTCAGCAGAAGATGCCGTAAAGGGGGTTGGTACTATTTTTGCAAATGCCATCCGAAACATGACCATTCGTGATGCTATGGACATTTTGCTGCTTGGTGACAATGATGCTGCCACGCAATATCTGCATAGGGAAACCTATATGGAACTTACCGAATTATTTGCGGGTATAATTGATAATTCACTCAACACAGTGAAAGTAGGAGGATTATCCACGGTTGATATATGGGCTTCGCTGACATCTCAATATAATACAGTGGCAAATAATCCTGTGTCAGGAGGAATTTTAGGTTTAACTCCCATAAATCCTGATTTAGGTGTGTATGTTACTCAAAAAGCCTTGGATGCTTTATTTTACGAAATCGGCGAAAAGGAAGTCGAAATCCGCACCAAGTTTGGCATTGGGGAAAGTCCTCTGATTCAGCGGGTCTTTGGGCAATTGAAAAATCCGCCAGCCAATCATTAGAAATTTTTTCGCAATCGTGCAACGGGGATATTGAGCATCTCGCGGTATTTGGCAACGGTGCGCCGTGCCACGTCGTAGCCTTTTTCTACCAACAGTTGCTGCAACGCATCGTCTGACAGTGGTTTTGACTTGTCTTCTGCTTCTACGCAGTCTTTGAGAATTGCCTTTATTTCGCGGGTGGACACTTTTTCGCCTTGGTCGTTCGTCAATCCTTCTGCGAAGAAGTATTTTAGCAGATACACGCCCCAGTTTGTTTGCACATATTTGCTGTTTACCACGCGCGATACGGTTGAAATGTCGCATTCAGCCCGTTCTGCCACGTCTTTGAGAATCATCGGCTTGAGGTTGCTTTCTTCGCCTGTCAGGAAAAACGCCTCTTGGATGCTCATTATTGCTTCCATCGTGTTGCGGAGGGTGTTTTGACGTTGTTTGATGGCATCTATGAACCAGCGGGCAGCCTCCGTTTTTTGTTTGACAAAAGCCGCCGCATCCGCGTTTGTCGCATATTGCGTGAGCATTTCTTGAAAATCGCGACTGATGTGCAGTTCGGGAACGTTTTGTTCCAACATACTCAGAATCGGTTTGCCGTTGATGGTTTCCACCGTGAAATCGGGTGTGATATGCGCCATTTTCGTTTCTGTGGCACTCTCCCACGCACTTCCGGGCTTTGGATTGAGGGCGGTGATTTCGCTCACAGCCTGCTTGAGTTGGGCTTCGGAAATGTTTAACATCCGCATAATTTTGTCGTATTGCTTCTTTGCAAAGGCCTCAAAGCAGGTTTCCAACAGCTTGCGGGCATTTTGGCGTTCGGGTGTGGTTTCTTTGCGTTGCAGTTGCAGCAACAGGCATTGTTGCAAATCCGTTGCGCCCAACCCGGCAGGGTCTAAGGTCTGCACCACAGTCAAAACATCCCGCAATTCGGCAACTGAAACATCCAAACTGTACTGAAACAGCAAATCATTGGAAATATCGCCCAATGTGCGCCGCAAATAGCCGTCATCTTCGAGATTTCCAACTAAATATTCCGCAATTTTAGTCGCCCGCTCCGACAATTTTTTGAGTTGCAATTGTCCCAACAGGTATTCGTGGAACGATTCGGTTTCCGAGTAGGGGATTTCTGTGCGCTGCTCGTGCGAAGTCGCCTGATTATAGGCGTAGTCGGGCACATCGTCCTCTGTCAGGTAGTCGCCTAATGTTAAGTCTTCGTTTGCCGCCTCCTCATCGGTTGGTGCAATTGCCTCATCCAAAGCATTTTCCGGTTCATCGGGGAGGTCTGCATCCAGTTCCAACGCGGGATTTTCTTCGAGTTCCTGAATAATCCGTTCCTGCATTTCAAGGGCAGTCAATTCCAGCATTTTGACTTGCTGAATTTGCAGAGGTGAGAGTTTCTGCTGCTGTTTTAATGTTTGTTGTTGCCAAAGAGCCATTTTCTTGATTTACGGAATATTCAACCCTAACTTCATCCCAAATACGGGATACAAACCTTTATATCCAAAGCCAAACGAGGTTTCGTTATATGCCCGTTTGTTCGGATTGTAGAAACTGTGGGCATAGCCGAGACCGCCATAAAATTCTATCATGTATTTGTGCGTAAAAAAGGAGCGGACGCCGATGCACAAATTGCCGAGCACTTTATTGAACTGTTGGTGGGTATTCTGTGAGCCATACTCATAAAAGATTAAACCATCCTCCTCGTAGGGCAAAAAATCCCAATCCAAATAGCCCACATTGTAATAGGTGTAGGCAGCATTTGCGCTAAAATAGAAGGTGCTCCAAAAATAATATTTATACGTGCCGCCGAGTCCAAATCCGCTGAGTTCTGTGAAACGGTGAAAATCGGAATTGGATGTGGAATGACCACCACCCTCGGGGTCGAACAAATAAAACTCACTTTCGGTAATTTCGCGATACGACAAAATATATCCGGTAACATTCAATTCAACCCATTCCCTGGCACTCAACCGTTTCTCCACATTCAACCGAAGCCCCCCATTGAACAAATAAAACGGCTCCACAGACACCGCATAATTGGGCAATTCCGCATCGCCTTTACCCTTAGCATTGGCATTGGCATTGTCCTTACCCTTACCCTTATCATTGGCATTATCGTCATTGCGGGCTTGACCCGCAACCCCCTCCCCAAGAGAACCCTGTTCCTGAGCATACAAACAAGCCCCTCCCAAAAACAAACAAAACAATAAAGCTAATCCACCGTATTTCATAATCTCATTTCTCTACCGTTAATAATTTGCTGACAAATTGCAACCGCTCTCCCGTATAATCAAACTGATACAACCCCATGTCAGTAGAGGTCAGAAGCAACCCACCAACAGGAATAACGTCATAGGGCGTCATGCCATTTGCCTCCGGCAAGTGCGACAAGTCATCCCTCCAAATAGGGTTGAGCGGGTTACTCACATCAAACACTTTAATTCCCAATATGTCATCACAGACAAACAATTTATTGCCGTCTATGCCCAATCCTTTCGGGTAATTGAGGGCTTCCGTCTTTTCCCATACCGGATTTCGCGGATTAGATATATCATAAATATTCAACACATTGCTTGTGTTTCCGCACCATGTATTTTGCGAATTTAACGTCACATACGCATATTTGCCGGATGCCACCACCGGGTCGCAACTGCGGATATGTGACACAGACGACAGTTGGCTCGGAAATTCGGGGCGTGCCACATTGTAGATGTACATGCCATCTTGCGAGCCAATAAACAGCAAAGTGTCCTTACAGAAAATGGTTTCTATGCCAAAACCGAGGTTTTGGTCTTTGCGCCCCAAATAGGCAGGTTGGTCGGGTTGCGACAAGTCGAACATTTTCAGGGTGTTACTGTCCACCGTGTACATATAATCGCCGTTGATAGTGAAGCGTGCCATCGACCCTCCCTGACCGGAAGATGCGCCGGAGCCATCGGATGTGCCGCCACCGCCGCCTGCTTCGGAGCAAGCCATCGCGAGTACCGTCAGTAGCGATGCAAAAACGAGTTTATTCATCTTTTTCATACTGAAATTAGCGTTTGTTAGTATTTTTTTCCTTCCACTCAACCAGAATATATCCTTCATGCGCTTCGTAATAAATTATATTCTCCGGCGATTGTGGTTCAGGGAATACCTCTTTGATGCGTTTGGTCACTTGCTTGGCAGCCAAATCAAAAGCCACCAAATCGACCGCATTGTCCAAATAGATGATATTGCCCTTCACAGCCATATCAATACACCCCGGAGCCACAATAAATCCCGCTTTCACAGGATGATAAGGGTCGTAATTATTAATCACATGAACACCCTTATATCGCTCATTGATAAAGATATAAGGCGACCTGTAATAAATCTTACCCGGGTTTTCCATCACCCTGCCCGTGTCTTGATAAGAAACCGATTGCTCAAGAGCCGCTCTATCCATAAATACAGGCGTGTAATTCCCATAATCGCGACGCAAACCACCGGTAAACGAAATGCAAAAGACGAACACCGCCGTAAGAATAAGCGACGCAGTCCACAGACTAAATTTTACTCTTGTTGCCATAACTTTTTTGTTTCTTGATGCAAAGATACAAATTTTTTTTGAAATTGCCAAAAATAAAATTTCCCCGGTCCCCGGCTAAATCTTTTTTTCAGGTGCTATTATTTCGCAAACGGTGTTTTATCCCGTAGGGACAAATATACATAGCCTTTTATCCCGTAGGGATTATAGCTCGGTAGAAAAGCCAATTCTCACCTCCACCCTGCATCCCGTAGGGATGCAACCGTTTGCGGATGATGTTGCATCCCTACGGGATGCAGGAATGGGGGAGGCATTCCATTTCTACCGAGCTATAATCCCTACGGGATAAAAGGCTATGTATATTTGTCCCTACGGGATAAAACACCGTTTGCGAAATAATAGCACCTGAAAAAAAGATTTAGCCAAAAAACATCTACAATCATTTTTCAAAAAAAATGCTTACCTTTGCAGCGCAAAATCAGCAGGATAACTGTTAGTTATAGCAAAAAATGAGACTACGAAAAGGCTTCATATTGATTTCTTTCGCGATTGTGGCGGGGACTGCCGCATTCGCCATACCCGCTGTGCCTTGGAAAATTGATAAACAATTAGCCAACGGGGAGGTTGTTTCTTATTACCTTCGGGGCAACGAAAAAGTGCATTGGATGGAGTCGCCCGATGGCTACACCTTATCATATGACGACCAGCAGGAGATTGTATATGCCGAGCAGGATGGTTATGGCGACATGGTGCCATCGCAGGTTAGATACACGGCAACTACATTGCGTGCTGTCGATGCCGCACCATTTCCCAAAGGGTTGCGCTATAGCCCCGCACAGGTAGAAGCCTTGCTGAAAATTTGGGAAATAGGCAATGAGGAGGCACAGTCATTGCGTGCCTCCGCGCAAAAGACACCTGTAACGGGCAGCAAAAAGGCTCTCTGCTTGCTGGTGGGCTTTCCCGACCGCCCGTTTAAAAAGACTAAAGCCGATTTTGAACAACTGCTCAACCAGGAGGGTTACCGGGTGGGGTCTGCTCGCGGCAGTGTCAAAGACTTCTATCGGGAAAATTCGTATGGAAAAATGGATTTGACCGTTACGGTTGCCGGACCGTACACAGCTGGCAATCCCGCCGCCTATTATGCGAAAGACAACAATAAATATACTCCCGCTTTAGCCGAAGAAGTGGCGAGAAAAGCGAATAATGACATCGATTTCAAGGATTTTGCGGAGAGTGGCGAGTTGGCAACATTTCACATTATTTTTGCGGGCTACGGTGCCGAACAGGGTTCGCCGGCAGATAAATATATTTGGTCGCATAAATATCAATTGAACAACTCAATCATGTTGGATAATGTGAGAATATCGGTTTATTCCTGCACGTCCGAATTGCAGGGTACGAGTGGCACTGAAATTTCGTCTATTGGTTCCATTTGTCACGAATTGTGCCACGTGTTTGGTTCGCCGGACTATTATGATTCCAATGGTGCCACCGGAGGCGAGTACAAAGGTGCCGGCGTGTGGGATTTGATGGCAAGTGGCAGTTGGAACAACAACGGCAATTCTCCGGCTCATATCAATATGTTTCAAAAGATTGTATTTGGCTGGGTAACTCCAACCGAACTAACTACCTATCAACAAATTAGCAATATGCCCAATTCGGCTGAAAATGACTGTGCATACACCTACAAAGCCCATACGAATGGCGAAATGTATGTGCTGGAAAATCGACAGAAAAAGGGTTTTGATGCCGCTTTGCCCGGACATGGCTTGCTGATTTGGCACGTTCACAGAGACGCTTTGAGTGGGGCGATTGGAGCCAATCTGCAAAATGCAACAGCCCCTCAACAGCTTTATCCGGTGGTGGCGTCATCATCTATGGCTGTGCCCAACACTACACCCGCGTCTTATGGCGACATCAATTCGGCAGGTGCACCTTTCCCCGGCACTTCGGGTAACACAAATTTTACAAGTTGGAGCACCCCCAGAGCGTTCAGTTGGACAGGAATGGCAGACATCAACAAACCGATTACTGCGATAGAGGAGTCTGCCGATGGGAAAATTTCGTTCGTCTTTATGGACCTGTGGGCGAACAATCCGGATGAAAAATTGAAAGTGACCGGTTTAGGAAGCAATATTCAGGTGAAATGGGATGCTCCGTCCGCATACTCTGCCAACGAATTGACTCACGCCAATAGTATTGCTACCGCCAATGCGATGCCGGGTAGGGCTGATGGCTGTTTCGCCGTGCGATTTGCTCCGAGCGATTTGACAAATTATCCGGGGTTTCAATTATCTGCCATCAGTTATGGCGTATTAAACGCATCCGGCACATCCAATGTCAATCTGATTTACAACGGCAAAACAACGATGACCTACTCTGTTTGTGTTTGGCAAGGCCGGTCGGGAGATGCGCCTGAAACATTAGTGCGCGAACAAGCCGTGCCGGATGCTGTGGCAAATTTCAGCGCAGGATGGCACACCATAGAGCTTACGGAGCCTGTTCTGCTTGATACGTCCAAAGATTTGTGGTTTGGCATTCGCTTGACGAAAAAACAACCGGCTCCTCCTACTAACATCGAAATTTATCCCCTGGCGTGCGATAAAGGTCCACGCGTAGTAGATAAAGGGAATTGGGTGTTTATGAACAACACATGGGGAAAGGTCAGCAATGTAACTGCCAATTGGGCACTCAAAGCCTCTGTGAAGCCAACCGGCACCTTGCAGACGTACACCCTTGCGCGAAATGGTACTGAATTGGCTGTTTTGCCGAAAAATACAACCGAGTATTTAGACACAAACGTGCCACCGGGCGTTTATGAATACCGTATGGTTGCCAACTACTCCACATTCGATGCCGGTGCGCTTTATGGGCATATAGCCTTTGGTGTTACCGGCGTGAGTGGCATCGTGGCGGAGGACGATATTATTCAAAAAGTGGTGGTTTACAGCCTGTCGGGCACGTTGCTGTACAGAAACAATGCCGTGAATGCGCGTTGGCAAACCGTTCGCGAACAAATTCCTCATGGCACTTGCATTGTGCAAATAACAACCCAGCAAGGAGTTACGAAATCAATAAAATATATACATTAAACACAATGAAGTCTATTAAAACAACAGTCCTCTTGGTGGCAATGCTGTGTGGGCATTTCAGCCCGTTGACAGCGCAGGAAATTACGCTTTTGTTTGCCGGTGATGCCATGCAACACCAGTCGCAGATTAACAACGCTCTGCGGGGCGGGAGGTACGATTATTCGTCTTATTTTCAGTATGTTAGCAAAGAAATAGCGGCTGCCGATGTGGCTATTGTCAATTTGGAAGTTACTTTGGCAGGAACGCCCTACGCAGGTTATCCGCAGTTCAGTGCGCCGGACGAATATGCTTTTGCGCTGAAAGAAGCCGGCTTTGATGTTTTTCTGAATGCTAATAATCACATCGTTGACCGAGCCAACAGTGGGCTCCTACGCACCCTCGCCGTGCTGGATTCCATGCAAGTGGCGCATACCGGCGTTTTTAGGGACGAAGCCGAAAAGGAGCAAACATATCCGTTACTCATTGAAAAAGAGGGAATTAGGTTAGCCCTGTTGAATTACACGTATGGAACAAACGGGAACACCGCCAAAGCCCCCGTTTGGGTCAATTACATTGATGACGACCGGATTAGGGACGATATACGAAAGGCAAAAGCGCAAAAACCGGATATTATCATCGCCAACATGCACTGGGGCGAAGAATACAAGCTGATTCAAAACAAAGAACAGGAGCGGTTGGCAAACATTTTGGTAGCGGAGGGTGTCGATTTAATCATCGGAACGCATCCCCACGTCATTCAACCCTCAAAAGCCATCGTAGATTCCAATGGCAACATCACAAATATAGTCGCCTATTCGCTGGGCAATTTCATTTCGGCGCAGGTGGCACCAAACACCGACGGCGGTCAGTTGCTCAAAATCAAACTCAAAAAAGCATGGAACAAAACCACCATCCAATCAGCAGAATACGCCTTAGTGTACCGACACAAAGCAAAGGTAGGGGACAAAACCAATTTCACGGTACTACCAATTTCCTCTGCCGAAAAAACAGGCACCACACCCCCAACAATCAAATTAGACGCAGAATCCTATCGAAAAATGATGGTGTTCGCAAAAAACGCCCGCGCTGTTTTTGATTTGCATAATGAGCAGGTCGCGGAATATAAGGTTGCAGAATAAGCAGGGCTTTTGAGATGGCTTCAAAAAAAATGCCATGATGCCAAGATGCAACATAAAAAAAATCCTGTTAATCCTTTAATCTTGTAAATCCTGATTCAGACAAATGTTATTTTTTCTCTTTCCGCGCGATGACAATACCGCCGATAATCGCCGCCAGCAGCAGCAAACTCAATGCCTCGAAAGGCAACAGATATTGGTATTTCTCCGTGCCCATCAGCGCGTCGCCAATTGACTGCATCGACATTTCCTGCTCGCCAATCATCGTCTGATTGTCCGTAGGCGCATACAGAACGTTTTTCCACAGCACATAACCTACCAGCACCACGCCGCCCACAGCAGCCACAGCCCCGCGAAGATATTTGCGCACCGTGTGCAAGGTCATCACCTCGTCCTTATTGGTAGTGAGGAAGATAGCGAAGATAAACAGTATCACCACGCCCCCCGCATAGACCGAAATCTGCACCGCCGCCAAAAAATGGTAGTTGAGCAACAAGTAAAAACCAGCCGTGCAAATCAGCACCAGCAACAAATAGGTAGCCGCCCGCAACAAACTCTTGCAAGTTACCGCCAATACCGACAGCACCACACTCGCTGCTGCCAAGACTGCAAAGATTATCACATTTACTATTGAATCCATATCTTTATATAAGATTGTATTGTTTCTTTTGTTTCATCAGGATAGCTTCTGAATTACAACAAAGGTATCTTTTTATCAACTCAGTTTCACGAATCTCTCCAAGCACATCTCTCTTTGCGTGACCTGCTTTTGCAATATCAATCAGTGTCATCCTGTTTTTTTCAGGGTCATCTTGTGCCCGTTTAATTGCTTTTTTCCACGCTTTATCATGCGACAATTTCGACAAAGCATAAGAATCTACATTTTTGTACTTCTCAATGGCACTGTCCAGAAATTTCACATCCGATATTGAAAACTCGTCCATATCTGCAACTGCATTTGCACTCAACTTGTCGTTGGTAATTATCATCGCAGAAATCAGCTCATCCATATCAGAGGATGTTTTTTGGATTTTTCCCTGACCTATTTGTATCGCCTTATAGGTAAACGAGGGAACGGGACCGAGCCTCAGCGCATAAAATGTATCATCCACAACACCACGCCCATATCTAACCAAGTGTTCCTGCTGCGCAAAGTACATGATTTTAAACAGTTTAATCAAATCAATGCCCGCCGGAAATTGCGCCAAGATATACAGCACGGTTGCCTTTATTTTCAATATTTCATCTCTTGTTTTCATTCTTTATACTTTTTCTTTTTCCATTAAAGTCGAGCCGACGCGATTCAACTGATTCACCAACTTGGGCGAGGTGAACGTCGCGTGTTCAAAATTTTTCGACCACTCAATCGCATTTTGCGGACACGAAATCGTGCAGATTGAGCAGAATGTGCAACTTCCCAAATCATACATATATTTGTCGAGGGCTTTTTTCTCTTTGCCTTCTTCGCCCGTGGGCACCATTTTGGTGATAATCTGAATTGTGTCGTTCGGGCAATTCATTTGACAGATGCCGCACGCCGTGCATTGGTGCTGATTGTTTCCGTTGTGAAACATCACCAATTCGCCACGCATCGCGCCCAGCGGCTCCGTTTTCCCGCGATTTTCGGGATAACATTCCGTCACTTTCGGGCGGATAAAATTCAGCATCGTGATATACATCCCCTGCATCAACCGCCAAATCCCAACAATTATGCTCTTTATATAACTCATAACAAATCCGTAATTTGTAATTTTTAATTCGTAATTTTTAATTTAAAAATATATCACCCAAAGTGCCATTAATAAAATATCAATCAACGCCAACGGCATCAAAATTTGCCACTCCAATTTCAACAGTTGGTCGATACGCAACCGCGGCATCGTCCAGCGCACCCACAGCGACAGCAATACGCAGGCAAACGCCTTTGCGAAGAACCACAGCACGGGCGGAATAAAATCCATCGTCGTGTTGAACGCATCCCAACCGGGGATGTGCAATGGCTGCCAACCGCCTAAGAATAAGGTAGTTGCAATCGCCGCAATGATAAACATATTCAGATATTCCGCCAGATAGAAAAATCCGAACTGAATGCCCGAATATTCGGTGTGATAGCCCGCCGTCAATTCCGACTCGGCTTCGGGAAGGTCAAACGGACCGCGATTGGTTTCCGCGTGACCCGCGATGAGGTATATCACAAACGCGATACACGCCGGAATGCCGCCGCGCCAGATATTCCACGTCTCGGACTGCTGCGACACTATCTCGGACAACTGCAAACTGCCCGACAGCATCACAATGGTCATCATCGCCAGCCCGCACGACAGTTCGTAGGAAATCAACTGCGCGCCCGAACGCATCGCGCCAATCATCGTATATTTGTTGTTGGACGCCCAACCCGCCATCAAAATCCCAACCACACCCAGCGACGACACCGCCAAGAGGTAGAAAACCCCAATGTTGAAGTCCACAACCAGCAACCCCTCGTCGAAAGGCAGCGCACCAAACGTGCAAATCGACGCAATAATCACCAAAAACGCCGCCAAACGAAACAAAAGCGGGTCAACGCGGTTAATCTTAATCAACTCTTTCAACAAGATTTTGACCATATCCGCCACCGATTGCAGCAGCCCCCAAGGACCCACGCGCGTAGGACCAAGCCGACATTGAAAAAAGGCGCAAATTTTGCGCTCCAAATAAATCAGGATAAGAGCCAGCACCGCATAGACCGCCAAAATCACCACGCCTATCAGCACAAACTCAATGAATAATGCCCAGCCATCCGGCAACCAAGTGCAGAGCAATTCATCTATCCAATTCGTTACAACACTAAAATGAAACATACTTCTTTTTTTTTGTCATTGCGGGCTTGACCCGCAATCTCCTTATTCATAATCACTCTCTCTATTTTCTTCAATATCCCTCTCCCAAGTAGGGGATTGCGGGTCAAGCCCGCAATGACACCTACCGGTCTATACACGGTACAACATAATCCAATGAGCCTCCCAACATAATCAAATCCGCCACCTTCGTGCCCGGCGCGATGTGCGCGAGGGTGTTCACCAGCGTCATACAGGGGGAGCGGAACTTCACGCGGTAGGGGTATTTATCGCCCCGACTGTTGATATACACATCAAATTCGCCGCGGGCTGCTTCCACGCGCTGACGAAATTCGCCTTCGGGCAATTTGATAATCGCCTTTGTCTTAGCGGCGTATGCGCCGCCCGGTATGTTGTCTATCAACTGTTCGAGGATTTTTAGCGACTCTTCCACTTCGTCCAAACGGATGATATAGCGGTCGAATGTCAGCCCATCGGTGCGCAGCATTTCTTTGAAATCGGCGTGGCGGTAAGCGGCATACGGCTCAATCTTCCGCACGTCGTTGCTCCAGCCCGAAGCACGCCCTGTGGGACCGGTTGCGCCCAGCGAAATCGCGTGCTCCTTGCTCAGGTAGCCGATTCCGTCCATCCGTCCGCGAGCAATCGGGTTGCCCGTAAACAGCAGGTGATACTCTTTCAGCATCTTGCGCATATAGGGTATAAAATCCTTCACGCGCTTTTGGAAATTCGGGTGAATATCCTGCATCACGCCGCCAATCACGCTGTAATTCGCCATCAGACGACCGCCGCAGGTTTCCTCAAAAATATCCATAATTTTTTCGCGGTCGCGCATCCCGTAAACGAATGCCGTTATCGACCCCATATCCATCGCCATACAGCCCCAGCCCAAGAGGTGGGACGCGATGCGCGTCAATTCGTCGATAATCGTCCTTATATAATGTGCGCGTTCGGGAACTTCCAATTCCAAGCCTTTTTCGACACACATACAGGTCGCGTGGCGGTTGATGGTGCCCGACAGATAGTCCAGCCGGTCGGTCAGGTGCAAAATTTGCGGATAGGTGTAAGCTTCCGACATTTTTTCGATGCCGCGGTGGATGTAGCCAAAATTGGGGTCAACCTTTTTGATTGTTTCGCCGTCCAGCGACACGCGCAGGTGTAGAACGCCGTGAGTGGCAGGGTGTTGCGGACCGAAATTCACCACATAATCCTCTGTTTCAAAGAGTTTGGTGTGCTCTTTCAGGCGTTCGCCGTTGATGTCGATAGTTGTTGTCGGCAGGTTTTCCATATCGGCTAATGCCTCGTTGTTCGTTGGCACGGGGTTGAGTGCCGGATTGGCATCATAATCTTTGCGCAGCGGGTAGCCGTTCCAATCCTGACGGAGAAACAGGCGGCGCATATCGGGATTGCCCGTGAAGACGATGCCGAAAAAGTCATACACTTCGCGTTCATACAGCGCGGCAGCACACCACAAGTCGAAAATCGAATCAATCTCCGGCTTTTCGCGGTCGGCAGTTGATGTCTTCAAAATCAGCCCGTAAGACGGGTAGCGCGAGGGTGACAGAAAATAAATCACGCCCAATTCTTCGCCATAATCCATCCCCACGATGTCGGTGAGGTAGTCAAATTCAAAACCACTTGTTGCAGTCGCAAATGCCTCAGTATCCGTTGCGGGCACACGAGCCTCAGTGTCCGTTGCGGGCACACGAGCCTCAGTACCCGTCACTGCGGGCGCAAGCGGCTCAGCATCCGTCATTGCGGGCTTGACCCGCAATCCCCTCACAAGAATAGCTGTCTCGCGTAACTTCTCCTTCGGCACGGTCACCGTGTATTCCTTGTCGTGTTGCTCAATCGTGGCAAACGGCAATCGGGCTAACAGGTCGTTAATTACTTGCATCGTCGCCTCCTTTCTTGCTATCGTCATTGCGGGCTTGACCCGCAATCCCCTCTGTCACAACACCCTGTTCCTTTTCAGGGGTTTGCGGGTCAAGCCCGCAATGACGGTCGTCAACCGTTGGTTGATTGGGGAGTTTGAAAAATTCCTGCATCTTGATTTTGCGCGCCAACTGCATCATCCCGTAAATCATCGCATCGGGGCGCGGCGGGCAACCGGGGATATAGACATCCACAGGGATGATTTTATCGACGCCCATCACGGTGTGGTACGATTTTTTGAACGGACCGCCGCCGATGGCGCAACTGCCGAATGCCATAACGTACTTTGGCTCAGCCATTTGGTCGTAGAGGCGTTTCAAGACGGGTGCCATTTTGTGGACGATTGTGCCGCAGCAAAACACCACATCGGCTTGGCGCGGACTGTTGCGCGTAACTTCCCAGCCGAAGCGGGCAAAATCGTAGCGCGCCGCGCCGAGCGACATAAATTCGATGCCGCAGCAACTTGTGGCGAACGTCAGGGGCCAAACCGAATTGGAGCGTCCCCAATTAATCAGGTCGTCCAACTTCGCCACGACGATGTTCACGCCATTTTCGCGCAGTTCTTTAACATAAGATTCGAGGTATTCATTTTCCTTGAAATCCTCGTATTTCATGTTTTTGACAAATATATCTTTTACTTCCATTCCAAAGCTCCTTTCTTCCAAGCATAAACCAAACCGAGCGACAAAATCACGAAAAAGAACAGCACGCAAACCAATCCCTGCGTGCCCAACTGCCTCATCGTGCTTGCCCAAGGGAACAGTAGCACCGTTTCCACGTCAAAAACGAGGTATAAAATCGCAAACAGATAATACCCCACATTGAAAGGCAGCCACGAAGTGCCGCGCGTGGGAATACCACATTCGTAAGGCTCCCCTTTGAGGGGATTATTCGACTTAGGTGCTAACAGCCAAGCAATTAGCAAAGCCGCCACCACCATCACCACAGCGGTCAGCAGGACTACTAAAAATAGCGCAGAGTTACTCATATTTATTTTTTAAGCGTTCGCATTAAAACATTTCGGGTGCAAAAGTAGTGTTTTTTTTCGAAAGTGCAAAAATAAAAAAACTGATTTATGAAAAAAAACTTGCGCATATTCGATAAAAAGTTTACTTTTGCAGCCAATTTAAAAACGTGATACAAAATGGCAAACGAATTGAAAGAACTGACCGCGCGGGCAGAAAATTATGCGCAATGGTACAACGACTTGGTAATTAAGGCTGATTTGGCTGAAAACTCCGCCGTGCGCGGTTGCATGGTCATCAAACCGTATGGGTATGCGATTTGGGAAAAAATCCAACGCCAATTGGACGATATGTTTAAAGAAACGGGGCACGTGAACGCCTATTTTCCGCTGTTTATCCCCAAATCTTTTTTCAGCAAAGAGGCATCGCATGTGGACGGATTCGCGAAAGAATGTGCCGTTGTAACACACTACCGCCTGAAAAACGACCCCAACGGCAAAGGCGTAATCGTTGACCCCGAAGCCAAATTGGAGGAAGAACTCATCGTGCGCCCAACCTCCGAAACCATCATCTGGAACACCTACAAAGGCTGGATACAAAGTTATCGCGACCTCCCGATTTTGTGCAACCAATGGGCAAATGTGGTGCGCTGGGAGATGCGGACACGCCTGTTTTTGCGCACAGCCGAATTTCTCTGGCAGGAGGGTCACACCGCCCACGCCACCAAAGAGGAAGCCGAAGCCGAAACGCGCCAAATGCTGGACGTATATGCCGATTTTGCCGAAAACTTTTTGGCAGTGCCGGTCATCAAAGGCGTAAAAACCGCCTCAGAACGCTTTGCAGGCGCATTAGACACCTATTGCATCGAAGCATTGATGCAAGACGGCAAGGCATTGCAAGCAGGCACCTCACACTTTTTGGGACAAAACTTCGCCAAAGCTTTCGATGTGCAGTTTTTAGACCAAGAGGGCAAGCGCGACTACGTCTGGGCAACCTCATGGGGCGTTTCCACCCGTTTGATGGGTGCGCTGATTATGGCACATTCCGACGACAACGGGCTGGTGTTGCCGCCAAAACTTGCCCCGTTCCAAGTCGTGATTGTACCTATATATAAGGATGCCGCCGGTTTGGCAGCAATCAACGCAAAGGCAGAAACAATTATTAAAGAATTGAAAAATTTAGGAGTAAGTGTCAAATACGACAATTCGGAAAACAAAAAGCCGGGCTGGAAATTCGCCGAATACGAGCTGAAAGGCGTTCCGGTGCGTTTGGCAATGGGTGCACGCGATTTGGAAAACGGCACGATTGAAGTGGCTCGTCGCGACACATTGACCAAAGAAACGCTGCCAATCGCAAATATCGCCACTTACATCAAAAATCTTTTGGACGAAATTCAGCAAAACATCTACCAAAAAGCATTGGACTTCCGCACAAAAAGCATCGTCAAAGTAGACACCTACGCCGATTTCAAGCAAAAAATAGAAGAAGGCGGCTTCCTGCTGGCACCCTGGGACGGCACCCCCGAAACAGAAGCCCAAATCAAAGAAGAAACAAAAGCCACCATCCGCTGCATCCCCTTAGAAAACCCGCAAGAAGCAGGCATAGACATGATTAGCGGCAAACCATCAACGCAAAGAGTAATTTTTGCACGGTCATATTAGGAATTGTCATATTATATTATCCGGATGCATTGGGATTAATGCTAAAAAATCACATTCACTAATGGAAGCAACTCTCAAACAAAAAACAGCAAAAGGACTCTTCTGGGGCAGTATCAGTGGTGGTGTGCAGCAACTGATTACTGTCGTTTTGGGCATTTTTATGGCTCGGATTTTAAGTCCGGACGATTATGGATTGGTTGGGATGTTGGCTATTTTTTCCGGAATTGCTGCGACTACTATTAATAGCGGCTTTTCGGCTGCATTGACTAATAAGCGGGATGCCAATCATGCCGATTTTAATGCCGTTTTTTGGTTTACTGTGGTTGCGGGTATATTGCTGTACCTGATACTTTTCGTTTGTGCCCCGCTGATTGCCGAGTTCTACAAGCGACCCGAACTGACTAATTTATCGCGCGTGGTATTTCTCAGTTTCCTTTTTGCAGGTGTCAGCACCACTTCTTATACTGTTCTATTTAAACAATTGAATGCCAAGCGACAAGCTCAAATAGATATGATTTCCGTATTGGTTGGTAGCAGTGTGGGAGTTGGGTTAGCCATATACGGCTTTACTTATTGGGCACTTGCCTTGCAATTAGCATTACAGAGCCTCTTGGGGGCTGTGTTGCGATTGCTCATTGCACCGTGGAAACCTACCTGGAAATTGGATTTTTCGCCATTGAAACCAATGCTGTCGTTTAGTACCAAACTCTATTTCACGAGTATTTTTTCACAAATAGCCGGTAATATATTTTCTCTACTTCTCGGTAAATTTTATGGTGCTACGCAATTAGGCTACTATTCGCAAGGGCAAAAATGGATGGGAATGGGACATCTGTTTATCTCAGGGATGTTTAATAGCATTTCTCAGCCGGTTTTAGCTCAAATTAATGATGAAAAAGAGCGTCAGGTCAGTGTAGTGCGAAAATTAATCCGGTTTGGTGCTTTTGTGTCGTTCCCGTTGATGCTGGGCTTGGCGTTTATTGGGGAGGAATTTATTTTAATTGTTGTGGGTGAAAAGTGGTTGCCCAGCGTACCTTTTTTGCAGATTTTTTGTGTGTGGGGGGCTGCCGGATTTCTATGGACGATCTATATCAATCTTATCGTCAGTGTTGGAAAATCAAACATTTATATGCGGGTGGTTGTTATCACAGGGCTGCTGCAAATGATTCCCAGCATGATTTGCATGTTCTTTTGGGGTATTCTTATGATGACTGCCTGTTACGTTTTTATGACCTTTGCGGGCATACTTCTATGTCAATATTATGCGAAGAAGTTGATAGGATTGCGATTGCGGGATGTGCTCAACGATGTTTTTCCGTATCTTGCAGCAACGCTTTTCTGTTTTGCCAGTGCTTGGCTGCTCACACGAAATATCCAAAATTTGAATTTCTTGCTCGCTTCAAAAGTGCTTATCTCCGGCATATTATATGTCTTTGTGCTCAAAATCACTCGGTCGGTGATTTTCGAGGAAAGTGTAGATTTTATTAGAAAAAGTTATAAAAAATGAGTTTGCCTTGTATAATTAAAAAACATTTGCTACCTTTGCCGCCGAATTGTTGTAGTGACAATTCAACAAAAATTGCTAAACGATGTAAATTAAGTATTGATGAGAAAATCATTCGAAAACTTTGTATTAACTTTGTTATTAAATAGCGTTATCTTTGCAATGGGGGGGGGGGGCAACTTCGCTAAGAGCGGAAGCTCCCCAAGAGCCTAAAATCGCCGTCACAGGCGTGGTTTCCGATGCGGAATGTGCCACCATCGCGGTGGCGTATTCGGGTTATTCAACCCGAGAAGTGTCCGTGAACGGACAAACAACAATCAATGTAACTTTGGCAGAAAATGCCGACACGCTTGACGAGGTAGTGGTTACCACGTCGGGCATCAAACGCAATACCAAAAAATAAAAAAAATGATAACAACCAAATTATATCGAAAATACGTTTCGCAAGCTATACGGGATAAAATATATGAGGCGTTCTTGGGGCGGCTTCTGCTTTTCTTCCGAAATTTTAAAGAATTTACCGAAGGTTTTTTCTATTTTTCCCCGGAAAGAGACTTGAGAACGGCTATTATTCGAAAAAAACAAGTATAATATAAATTTTTATGACACAGTTAATTTATGTAGCCCAACAAATTTTCAAACAGCAACCTGTTAAACATGTAGATGTAGGCTCCCGAATTGATGGCTTTGTGGCACACGTTGCCGGTTATCGCGAAATTGAAGTAATGGATATTCGTCCAATCAATGTGAAAGTAAAAAACATCATCTTCATACAAAAAGATTTGATGATTGATGATAAAACCTTTTACAATTACTGCGATTCAATCTCTTGTCTAAGCGTACTTGAGCATTTTGGATTGGGACGATATGGCGATACATTGGACATCAATGGGCACAAAAAAGGATTAGCGAGCCTCGCTAAAATGTTAAAGCAGGGTGGGACGTGTTATATTTCCGTTCCCATTGGTGAACAGAGAATTGAGTTTAATGCCCATCGCATTTTTTCAATCCGATATTTATTGGATTTGTTTGGGGAGTATTTTAATCTACATGGTTTCGCATACGTTGATGATAACGGAAACTTTTTTGAAGTTACTTTGACAAAGGATTTGATTGAAAATAATTGTAATTGCCGGTTTGGTAGCGGGATATTTATATTAACAAAAAAAATGAGCGAGTGAAATGAATGCAGTTATCACTATCTTGACCGGAGGACTTGGCAATCAAATGTTTTATTATGCGTGTCATACTGTTTTACGTCACAGATATGCGTTTGATATACTCAGTTTTTATTTCATAAAAAGGGCAAATGAGCACCAAGGTTATGAATTGGGACGTGTTTTCGATATTCCTGACCGAAAAAATCTATTTTTTGATGGATTAAGTCGCTTCGTAAGAAAATACACCGTATGCAGGAATGATTCCCGCAACTACATAAAATACCCTGTCCGTTGGCTTATTTTTATTTTAGACCATATTGGATTCCATATAATCAGTAGAATCAACACAGAAGGTTGGTTATGTTTTGACTCTAAGTTATTGCAACCACGTTTGGGATTAACTTTTTATATACATGATGGATATTGGTCTGAAACATTTTTCAGAGAATATGAATCAGAAATTCGAGAAAAATTTCGTTTTAATCCTGATAAATTGAACCCTGAATCCGCCAATGCAAAAATTAAAATAGAAAAATGCAATAGTGTTTCCTTACATGTTAGAAGAGGAGATTACTTGCATTTCCCCGAATATTTTGGTGAAATTTGCACACTGGACTATTATGAAAAGGCTATTGATTATATCTGTTCAAAAGTTGATTCTCCGGTTTTCTATGTTTTTTCGGATGATGTGGAATGGGTAAAAAATAATTTGCGATTGCCTGGTGAGGCAGTTTTTGTGGATTGGAATACGGGCGAAGATTCTTGGCAAGATATGTGCCTAATGAGTTACTGTAAACACAATATTGTTGCAAACAGTACATTTAGCTGGTGGGGAGCATGGCTGAATAGGAATGAGGGTAAAACAGTGATTGCGCCTTTCCGTTTCTGTAATGGTGCAGAAATACCCGATTTTATTCCGGCAAGTTGGATGACAGTAGGCGAGTTTGATTTTTAATTGAGAGTTCTCAATCTTTCAGCGCATATCCATTTTCTCATAGCTGGAAGCATGATATTTCAAAATATTATCTGCGGAAAGTGGGTGTTTTTGTATAGATTCCGCAGATAATATTTTAGGATGCGAACAAATCATCAAGCGTAATTTCGCTTTGGATATTGTTCCAATACTCGTTATGTTTCACGCCGTAGGTAGTTACCAGCGTGATATGAACGGTTTTGCGGGTCTTGCTTTCTTCGATAAATGCAGCGCGTTTGTTTCGCAAATTGGCATCTTGACTTTTAGTAATTACAAATTCTTTGTTCGCATATTTCATCTCGCATAGGTTGATAATGTTGTCGTTGCGGTCGATAAGCAAGTCAATTTGTGCACCGTTTTCCGCCGTTTTGCTCCGCCACCCCGAAACGTCTGAATGCACTCCCGAAATGCCAAGTGCCTTTTGTATCTGCCAAACGTGCATCTGGCACAGCAACTCAAACGAATAGCCCGACCACGCTTTGTGAGCAATGTTGTCGAGCAAACTACTCCAATAATTTGAATTGGGCGTTTTTTTCTTTTTTACAAAATTCAGATAAAAGAGAGAATAAAAATCAACTAATTGATAGAGTTTGTTCTTTTTCTGGTTTTCGAAATGGTCGTTGATTGCGATAAATCCACATAATTCCAACTCTTCCAAAATATCGGTCAAACCACCACCGTCGGGAATATGCGACAATGCAACTATTTCATCTCGTGTCAATCCTTTTCGTTTTTGAGCCAACACTTCCACTATTTTTGTGTATTTTGCCGGTTTTTTGAAGAGTGAAGCATACAATTTTGAATACTCGGTTCGCAGAACAGCGTTTTTCATAAAAAACAGATTATCAATATTTTGCGATAAACTGAGCGAGCGTTCCAACTGTTCCCAATAATATGGCACACCGCCCATAATCATGTAACATTCAGCAATTTGAAATCTGTTCATCACAAGTTTTTTTGATTTGATAAATTGCTCGGTTTCATTCAGAGTAAATGGTGCTAAGCAGATTTGACGTGTTACACGATTGTGCAAGCCGCCGCGACTTTTTATGACCTTCTGCATAATCCATGACGTTGCCGAGCCGCAAACCACCAAAAAAATATCTTTGCGGGCGGAACCGTAAGTATTCCAAAAATACTCGAAAGCCGACAAAAAGCCCGATTTAGTGTTGTCCAACCAAGGCATTTCATCAATAAAAATCACTTTTCGACCGGCTCTTTTTATGCCGTCCAAATAGTTCTCCAATTGCGAAAATGCACTTTGCCAATTATCAACAAGCGGATAATCGGCATGGCTGTATTTGTTTATGGCGGCATTAAAATTGAACAATTGCACCTCTTTAGTAACATTTTCAGCCCCTGAAAGGGTAAAAGTAAATTTATTGTCGAAAAACTCTCTCACCAAAAAAGTTTTGCCAACTCTTCGACGACCGTAAATAACAACAAATTCTGATTTTCCGGAATTTAGATACTCCGAAAGGTACTTTATCTCTAATCCTCTGCCAATTATATTTTTCATACAATGAATATTTTTCGCGGCAAAGGTATAAAAAATATCTGATTCCGCAAAATATCCAAATATTTTCTGCGGAAAGTGGGTGTTTTTATGCAGATTCCGCAGAATATCCAAACATTTTCTGCGGAAAGTGGGTGTTTTTATGCAGATTCCGCAAGTTATCCAAGGATTTTCTGCGGAAAGTGGGTGTTTTTATGCAGATTCCGCAAGTTATTTTTTTTGTTTTGCGGTGATGCCTTGTTCTACATTTTCAAAAAACCAAGTAATAGCAGAACTGACAGCTAACCCACAGCCTAAATTTTCATCCCTAAAAAGGGTCTTTACCTCGCAATCCCAATCCACTTGCTTGATGATGTCGCGCGTTTGTTGGCATTTCTCGGATTCACCCTATTTACCGGGACGCGGACCATCAGCATCCACATACAGATATTTGGGCTGACGCTCCCGAATAGCACTGAAAACCCGCTGAGCGGTGTCGGCACAATTAAAAATTAGAAATAAAACAGGTGTTTCAAACTTGCATTTTTCAAAAAAAGATTATGGTAATTCCTCCATCCGACACGCAATCTCTTTTCCGACAAAAGCCACGCCCAAGAGCGCGATGCGCTTGTTTTCGCCTGCATATCGTTCATAATATCGCCGAGCGCGGATTTGTGCCAATGCCTCGTCTAATAATGCATCAGTTGTTGTGGGAGCACGGGCGTATTTAATCTCTGCGACTACGACCCGTTCCTGCCATGTCCACACGGCATCAATGCGCCCTTTGTCGGTATTCACTTCGGCATCCACCTTGAAGCCCAGCATATTGAGCCACAATAGCAGCATTGAATGATAGTATTTTTCATCTTTTCCCCACAATTGGTTGGGGATGCGGGCAAACATCGCTTGCAGGTTGCGCTCAAATGACTGTGGGTCGCCATCCAAAAGGTGCTCCATCATGTCGCTACGGGTCGTATCCACATCTGCAACATCTATCGCAGCATGAGCGGCAAACAAATGGGCTGTTAATGCACGATTGACCTCTTCGTTTGGCAGACCTAAAATGTATCTTAATTCACCAAACGCATTTTTTTGTGTTTTTTTGATGGTCAGATAGCCCGTCTGAAACATCAATATGCGCGGGTTTATCGTCCGAATATCAAAACTGTCGAATCTTTCTGCCTGCATTGGAATTGGCTCCAGCAAGGCTTGTATATCATTGTGCTCTTTTAGAATATTGACTATAAAAGTGGGGCTACCGGTTGCAAACCAATGGTCTTTAAATACTTGCTGTCTAAAAAACATCAAAGTTGAAAACGAATTATACACAAACGTTTCGCCATCCCAGGAATAGCCGTCATACCAGTATTTGATTTTCTCAATTGCCTCCTGTTTGCTGCATTCGTGCTTTTGAGCCAGTTCTACAATATAGGGGTCAAAACAGGACTCCAACTCTGCCTGCGTATAGCCGCAAATCGTGGCAAATTGTGCTTCAAGTGTAATATCTATCAGATTGTTTAACCCCGAAAAAATAGAAACCTTGGAAAATTTGGACACGCCCGTCAAAAACACAAAACGCAAATGCTCATCGGCAGCCTTCATCACCTGATAGAAAGCGTGAAGAATGGCACGAATTTTGTCCGCCTTTTCCAAATCGGTCAAATTGTCAATGATTGGTTTGTCGTATTCGTCAATCAAAATAACGACTTGCTTATTCGTGGACTGATGTAATTTTTCTATCAACTCCATGAACTTTCCGGCATACGTGTCTCCTATTAAAGATATTTGATTATTGCTTGCATATAAATCCAAAAAAGTATTGAGCGATGATTTTAACTCATCCTCCGTTTGGAAAGCCATCCCTCCAAAATCCAAGCGAATCACCGGATTAGTCTTCGTCCAATCCCAATTATCTTCAATCCACAGCCCCTTAAATAAGGATTTTTTGCCCTTAAAGATGGCTTCCATCGTGCTCACCAGCAGCGATTTCCCAAATCGACGTGGGCGTGACAAGAAAAAAGTTGTGCCCGATGTGATAAGGCGGTGAATAACCTCCGTCTTATCAACATACAAGCAATCATCATTGCGCAATTTCGCAAACGACTGGATTCCGATGGGTAATTTTTGCATACATTTTTAATTTGCTGCAAAGTTACACTTTATTTTTGAAAATACACCCCGTTTAGCTAATAGATTTGTAAAGTTGCAACGTTTCCGCAGCAGCCTTTTCCCACGAAAAGAGTTTAGCGCGTTCTGTTCCTGCTTGGATTAAATTGTTCCGATACGAAGAATCATCAATGATTTTTTTTATTGCCTCGACCATAGCATCCACACTCAACGGGTCGAAATAGGCACCGGCATTGCCTGCAATTTCGGGGAAACAACTGGCATCGCTTAAAATCACAGGGCAACCACAGGTGAAGGCTTCCAAAATAGGGATGCCAAAGCCTTCATAAGTTGATGGAAAAACAAATGCTAAGGCAGAAGCATACAATTCTGCCAATTCTTCGTTTCCTGCGAAAAGTTGTATTGTATTTTCATCAATAGATAATGATTTTAGCAATGCTTGTTCATCTGCAGAAAACGGCTTGCCTGCGACTATTAGCCTCAATTCGTTGTCCGATTTGCAAAGTTGGGAAAATGCTTTTGCCAGATTGATGAAATTTTTGTACCCGCCTCTTTCGCCCACAAACAGGATAAAACGTTCGGGCAAATGCATCTTTTTCTCGCGGTTAGGCACAAAATTGCAACCGTGGTAAATCACTGTTATTTTGTCCGGATGAATGTTGAGCAGTTCCACAAT
>BBRT01000012.1 GCA_001417715.1 Candidatus Symbiothrix dinenymphae | reverse complement strand
GCGTGTCGTCTACTGCATAAAACGGATTGTCGGTATGCAACGCCCACCAATGCGCGTTCAAAAAATCCCAACCGCCGTATTTTTTCAAATAAAAAAGGCAGCTTGTATATTCATTTTATATACATCAGCAAATTCAGGGACGATATAGGTGATAAAACTCACCTTATCACTTGTTTCTTTGTCCAATCTTGATTCCATAGCCTTTGCAAAGTGAATAGAATCCCTGCCGGTAAGATTTGACGTAGGTTTAATTGGTGTTGCCATATTGCTTTTTATTTATATTTTGGGGGCAAAGGTAGTAAATAATTATGAGTTATGAGGGCAACCGCCATCAGGGCAACCCATCAAATTTAGGGTGACCAACTACCCCGGGGTTATCCAAATTTAACGCCTTCCGGCGTAGCATACGGAAGGCAAAAAAAAATCATTATTTATCTCGCTCGATGATATAGTCAATCAGCAGCAGCATCGCGGTTTTTGCGTCGGAATTGGGAAAAATGTTGAGCAGGGCGAGGGTTTCGGCTTTGAGGGCTTGCATCTTGGCTTGAGCGTATTCGATGCCGTCATGCGCCTTCGTAAATTGGATGAACATTTGGATGGTTGATGGCGACAAATCGCCACTTTGGATGATTTTTAGCATCTCGTTGGCTTGCTCTTTGGTCACCGTTTGCAGCGCGTGAATCAGCGGCAGGGTGATTTTGCCTTCGCGGATGTCGTTGCCGGTGGGTTTGCCGAGGTCGCCTTGCTCGAAATAATCAAAAATATCGTCGCGCATTTGGAAGCACATTCCCAGATTTTCGCCGATGCTACGGAGAATTTTTACGGTTTCGGGGGCGGCATCCACCGACAGCGCACCCATTTCAGCGCAGGACGCGAGCAGCACTGCCGTCTTTTTGCGGATAACTTCCATGTAGCGAGCCTCTTCAACAATCAGTTCGGACGACGAAATCAGTTGTGTGAGTTCGCCCTCCGCCATGCTTTGCGCCAGATTTGCCATGATTTTGAGGGCGGGCAGGTTTTCCGTTTCCACCCCGCGCACAATGGCTTGCGATATGATATAGTCGCCCAGCAGCACCGCAGCCCGATTGTCGTATTCCGACATGACGGAGGGCCGTCCGCGCCGTTCGCGAGTATTGTCCACCACATCGTCGTGAATCAGTGTTGCCGTGTGTAAAAGTTCGAGGATAGTAGCATATTCCAATGTTTTGTCGGTGGGTTTGCCGCACAATTTGGCGGACAGGATAACAACCAACGGTCGGATTCGCTTCCCTTTTGTTTTGGAAACGAAATCCAACATGAATTGAAAATGTATCAAATGTTTGTTCAACGCCTTCGCATAGAGTTTGTCAAACGCTTCCAATTCTTTTGCTACCGGATATGTAATTTTATCTAACAATTTACTTTTTCTTTGGCAGAGATATATAAACCTCTATGCGCCGGTTTTGTTGCTTCCCTGCATTTGTGCTGTTGTCGGCTACAGGGTTGGCGGCACCCTTTCCCACCGCAGTCAACCGACCGGGTGCAACACCATGACTTGCCAATAAATTTCGAACCGAATGAGCACGCTGTTCCGACAACGGGAGATTGATTTCATCGCTGCCCTCATTGTCGGTGTAACCGATAACGTCCACATTGGTACCCGGACTGTTTGCCAACGAAGCTGCCAATGTCTTTAAAGTCGGTTTAGAGTCCACTTTCAGCGTGCTTGAATTGATTGCAAACAAGGCTGCCGAACTGAACGTAACTTTGATGACTTCACCATCCGCCGACATTTCCACCTGCGCACCGCTAATCTGCTCCAATTCAGACTTTTGAATATCCATATCCACCGCCGGCGTATTGGTCACAAAACCAACAACAGCATCCACAATTTCTTCTAAATCAGCGGTTAAGTCAATGTCAAAACCTACATTCGAGTCCGCATTCAAATCAACATCCATCAAAGTCGAATCCCGGTCATCATCGGGTATATCCAACGCAAAATCCATCTGCTGTTTAGCAGTTCCACAACCATACAAGAGTGGGATAAACAAAATTGCAATTGAATATAAACTCCTGTGTTTCATCATATTCTGCCATGATTAGCCTTTTTTAGCACTTGCGCCTTTCAACCCTCTCACAGCCGGTTTGGCTGCACTTTTGGTGGTTGCCTTGGGTGCACTTTTGGGTGCTATTGTTTTTGCGACCGGTTTTGTGACCGTTGCCATCGGTTTTTTCTCCGTTTTTTCTGCCGAATCGGATGCCTCTGTGGATTCCGTAGTGTCTTCTTCCTCTTTTGCGTTGGAAAAATCTGTTATTCCGGCGGTTATCAGGATGTTATACCACGCCAGCATCTTTTTGATGTCGGACACATACACGCGCTCTCTGTCGAAATTGGGCAACAGTGTTGCGAGATAGGCGCGCAGTTCGTCCGGCTGAATCTCCGCCGGCTTGTAGTCAATCAACTTGCCGGCTTCCTTTTCGTACATTTTTGTCAGCACTTCACCCAACTTCACATCATCGTCTGCCGTGTACACAGCAATGTCGCGCAGGGCAACCACCTTGTCGCGCAAATAAACAGGAATGCGTTGCTTGTCTAACAACGACTCCACAATAAACAAATTTTTCCCTTGGGAAATCAATTTGTACAGCCCCGACTTACCGGACACAGATAAAATCTTCTCTAACATAATTTTAATATAAAAAGATGCCGCAAAAGTAATCATTTTATTTTAATTGGCAAACAAATGTTTTTATAAACAATAATTATGCTTACCTTTGCAGTGGATAAAAATAAATGATAATATATGACTACTTTACACGATATTGCCATTGAGTTGGAGCGGAATAATGTGCCTGATTGCGAATTTATGCCGCGCCCGAGCAATGCGTTGCCCAACATCGACTGCATCAAGGAATTGGTGAATGAGGCGATTGCCATTTTTTTTCCCCTCTTTTTCAATGATGCAAAAAATGGAGGTGTGGAAAAATCTTTGGAACGCCTTTATGCGTTGCTTAACACTCAGATATACAGCTGTTTATATAATGGAGATGAATCGGCTGCAACTCAAACGGCGGCTGATTTGACACTTGCTTTCGTATGCAAATTGCCGGAAATAAAGCGAGTGCTGGCGACAGATGTTAAATCGGTGCTTGACAACGACCCTGCGGCGATAGATTGCAGTGAAGTGATATTTTGCTACCCTGCTATCCTGGCGATGGTGCATTACCGCATGGCGCATGAGTTGCTGCTCATGGAAATACCGCTCTTGCCGCGTATCATCACCGAGTTGGCGCATTCTGCCACGGGCATCGACATTCACCCGGGCGCAAAAATCGGCGAATATTTCAGCATCGACCACGGCACAGGTGTTGTCATTGGCGAAACGTGCGTGATTGGCAACCACGTGCGGCTCTATCAAGGTGTAACGCTTGGTGCAAAGGGCTTTATCTTCGATGCCAACGGCTTACCACTCAATGTGCCGCGCCACCCCATCATCGAGGACAATGTGGTCATTTATTCCAATTCCACCATTCTGGGGCGCATCACCATCGGTCACGACTCCGTCATCGGCGGCAATGTGTGGCAAACAAACAGCGTGCCTCCCCATTCGCATATCGTTCAGAAAAAAGCCGTTTCATCGTTTACAGACGGGTTGGGGATTTAAATGCCATTTTCTCATTTGAAAATTTGATTCGCCCCATTTTCGTATATCAAAAATTTACACTATCTTTGGCGCGATTTATTTACATAAAAAATATAAAATAAAAATGGCAAAAATTTTTAAACAGTTGACCGATTTAATCGGTAACACCCCGTTGCTGGAATTATCCGCTTACGGGAAGTCAAAATCAGCAGGCGCACACATCATCGCCAAGCTGGAGTATTTCAACCCTGCCGGCAGCGTGAAAGACCGCATCGCCCTCGCAATGATTGAGGATGCTGAAAAAAACGGTGTCCTGAAAGCCGACTCAACCATCATCGAGCCTACCAGCGGCAACACAGGGGTCGGTTTGGCGCTTGTGGCAAGTGTGAAAGGGTACAAACTCACGCTCACGATGCCCGAAACGATGAGTGTTGAACGCCGCAATTTGCTGAAAGCGCTCGGCGCAACTCTCGTGCTGACGCCCGGAGCCGAGGGCATGAAAGGCGCAATCGCCAAGGCAACCGCTCTGCGTGACGAAACGCCCGGCGCAGTGATTCTGCAACAATTTGAAAACCCCGCCAATCCCGCCATCCATTACCGCACAACGGCGGAGGAAATCTGGCGCGACACCGATGGCAAAGTGGACATTTTGGTGAGCGGCGTAGGCACCGGCGGCACCGTCAGCGGTGCAGGAAAGCGTTTGAAAGAACTGAACCCCAAATTGGAAGTAGTTGCAGTGGAACCGGCTGATTCGCCCGTGTTGTCGGGAGGCGCTCCCGGACCGCACAAAATTCAAGGCATCGGTGCCGGATTTGTGCCAAAAACG
>BBRT01000011.1 GCA_001417715.1 Candidatus Symbiothrix dinenymphae | reverse complement strand
AAGTTTGCACCAATTTGTTTGTCCTTATGAAGTTCATTTGCTGTTCCAATGGCAAGTGTCGCTTCGACATTTCTTCTACCGCCCGCAATCCTTCCTTGCTCCTCTTCATTATCAAGGCGTGTAATTGTTGCCTTTCCGGCGATAACTTGCTCTGCGATAATTGATAATTTTTCATAATCCATTCCTATTTTTTATTTATAAATTCAACTGCAAAATTACTGTTTTATTTCAAAACAACAAAGATTTTGCCGATTTTTTTTTCAGGTGCTATTTTAGCCACCATTATCAAGAAAGCCAAAGGCTTACTTTTTGCCCCGCATGGGGCTAAATTATGCATAACCGTAGGTGAAGCGAAGCGCAACCTACGGAAAAAGGCAACCTCCCTCTCCTTAGCCCTGCAAGGGCGAGATTATGATAATGCCGTCCCTGCGGGACTAAGAGCTGGTCACCCACCTATACCGTAGGTTGCGCTTCGCTTCACCTACGGTTATGCATAATATCGCCTCTGCGAGGCTAAAAATAGCACCTGAAAAAAAGATTTAGCCAAACTTTTCAATGCCCGCCGAACCGCACCAAAATTTCAAAAATTATTCTTACCTTTGCGCCCGCAACGGTTCCTGTTTTTCCAATTTCGGAAAAAGGATTAAAAGGGAATCGGGTGAAAATCCCGAACAGACCCGCTGCTGTAAGTTCTATTGGAGTTTTGCACCATACTCAAGCCACTGTCGAAAGACGGGAAGGCGGTGCAAAAAAGAACGAGTCAGAAGACCTGCCGTGCATATCATTCATTTAGCAAGCCCTCGAGGAAGGGGCAAGTAAATTATGAGGCACAGATTTTTTATTTTTTATTTTTTGGTGGCAAATTGTCTGCTGACAATGGCTCAAACGATGGATTCAACACAAATTAAAGTGTTGGACGAGGTGGAAGTGCGCAGCAATCGCCCATCCACGTTCCAATCCACCTCTTCTACGCAGGTGTTGCAAGCCGGTGACTGGACAAAACTCGGTGCAATGCAGGTTTCGGATGCTGTGAAGCACTTTTCGGGTGTGCAGGTGAAGGACTATGGCGGCGTTGGCGGACTGAAAACGGTGTCGCTGCGCAGTTTGGGAGCCAATCACACCGGCGTGATTTATGATGGCGTGCCGGTTTCGGATATGCAGACGGGGCAGATAGATTTAGGTCGTTTTTCGCTCAATTTTGTGGATTTGCTCAGCCTCACTATTGGCGAGAGCGACTTTCTTTTGCAAACGGCGCAGGCGCAGGCTTTGGCGGGGGCGCTGCATATTACTACTTCTCAGGGGATTGCGGGTCAAGCCCGCAATGACAAGTCGGAGGGGATTGCGGGTCAAGCCCGCAATGACGGGTCGGAGAGGGGTGCGGGGCAAGCCCGCAATGACATTCGGGCGGTGATTAATGTGGGTTCGTTTGGGTTGCTTAATCCAGCATTTAACTACAATCAAAAGTTAAATTCGACCTTTTCGGCAAGTCTTTCGGCGGATTATCTGACCACTGACGGCGATTATCCGTTTGCTCAGACGATTGGCAATTACGACAGTAGCGAAAAGCAACACAAGAAGCGTGACAATTCAGATGTGGAAACGCTGAAATTGGAAGCCAATCTCAGAGGGAGTTTTAAAAACGGCGGAAATTTGCTGTTCAAAAATTATTTTTACACTTCCGAGCGCGGATTGCCCGGAGCAGCACTTTACCACAATTATGTGCCGGCGCAAGACCGATTGAACGACCGCAATTTCTTTTCACAAATTCATTACCAACAAGCGTTGCGCGAAAAAATCCGGTTTCAAACAAATGCCAAATTTATGTTGGCACATACCAAGTATGATAATGCAGCAATGCCTGTGGCGCAACGAACAAGTGTGTACAAGCAACGGGAATTTTATTTGAATGCTACTTTTTTGTACCAACTAACCGAAAAAATCTCGGTCTCGTGGGCAAATGATGGCATTTACAGCGATTTTGAGAGCAATCAGAAAAACAATGTTTCGCCATCGCGCACCGAGTGGCTGAGTGCCTTGTCGGGGCGATACGCGAGTCAGAGGTTCAGTGTGACGGCAAAATTGCTGAATACGTCCGTTCGGCATTACGAGCGTGACCCACAATCGCCCGACATATACGACCATCTGTCGCCGTATCTTGGCTTTTCGCTTCAACCGCTACCCGCTTTTCCGTTGCGGATGCGCGGATTTTATAAAGGCTCTTTCCGACTGCCCACATTTGGCGATATATATTATTCCACTGTTACACGCACCTCTTTGAAGCCCGAAAAGGCGCAACAATATGACTTGGGGCTGACCTTTGTGAACAGTGCGGGGCATTATATACCATATTTTTCCATCAATAGCGACATTTATTGGAACAAAATTGAAGATAAAATTGTGGCTTTTCCAACGGCAAATATGTTCCTCTGGTCGATGCAAAATTATGGAGAGGTAGCGATTCAAGGCATAGATTTGAATATTGCGGCACAAATTCAATACAATTCCAAATTTTCGTGGGAATTGAACGGAACATACACCTACCAGGATGCTCTAAGCCAAACGCCTAACGAACCGGCAACGTACAACAAGCGATTGCCCTACACGGCGCGGCATTCGGCATCGGGTGTCATCGGGCTGCTCACGCCCTGGGTTGAGTGCAGTTACAATTTTATTTATTGCGGGAAGCGGTATTTTCAAGCGGATAATGTGCCGACTTCGCAAATGAAGCCATTCATCGAACGGGGCGTTTCGTTGAAGCGCACATTTGTTTGGCAACGTATCACAACAACGCTAACGGCAGAATGTCGGAACATCGGAAACGTCCAATACGAAGTGGTGCGTTCCTATCCGATGCCTGCCCGCTCGTTTCAATTCGGAATAATAGTAATAATTTAATAAATATTTTTTTATGAAAACAAGAAATTTGTTTGTGTTAGTGAGTGTAATGAGTGCCGCTTTGGTGGCTTGTGAAAACGAAGATGAGATTCCGGTTGCGCCGCCGTATATTCCGGGGTCGCAAGGAGTTTTCATTCTTAATGAGGGTAGTAATGGCGGCAACAATGCGTCGCTGACGTACCACAATTTAGAGACGGGCACAACAACCGCCGATGTCTTTGACGGCAAGTTGGGCGATTTAGCGCAAGACCTGATGGTGTATGGAAGTAAATTGTACATCACCGTATCAGGTTCCGGGTGTGTCAAAGTGCTGGATGTCAATTCGTTAGACACTTTGAAAACGATTGATTTGTCGGCACCCGCAACATCCAAGCCGCGCTATTTGGCGGCTTATGGCGGTAAGGTTTACGCGACCGCTTACGGCGAAACGGGCGTGGTGGTACAGATTGACACCACATCATTGAGCGTTACGGGGACTGTTCCGGTTGGCACATACCCCGAAGGAATCGCCGCAGCCAACGACAAATTGTACGTTGCCAACAGCGGGTATGGCACCGGAACCACGGTTTCTGTCATCAATGCCGGCACTTTTACGGCAGAAAACCCGATTACCGTGCCAATCAATCCTGCCATCATCAAAGCCGATAAATACGGCAAACTGTATTTAACTTCGCGCGGTAATTTCGGCGAAGACAAAGGTGGATTGCATCAAATTGACCCTGTAACCGGCAATGTTACGGAAAATATAGCAACCGCCAATAACAATTTCACCATTGTGGATGATTTACTCTATTTCTATGCCGTATTCTATGATGCCGAATGGAATACAACCAATGTTTTTGGCGTATATGATGTAAAAACAAATACATTGACTTCCGATACGATTATTTCCGATGCAACTGTAATCACAGATCCGTATGCGATTGCGGTCAATCCAAAGACAAAGGATGTGTATATTTCCGATACGAATTACACAACTAACGGCAATGTTTCGGTATTCGGCACTGACGGCAACAAGAAAAAGACAATCCCTGTCGGCATCAATGCCAATGCTTTTGTGTTTAATTGATTTTGTCTGAACTTTGATTTTCGTGTGATTTCTGTGATTTTTGTGATTATTTTGAATCATATAAATCATTAAAATCATACGAAAATCACAGTTGTTGAATATTGATTTTCCCGACTTTTCCCTCAACCACAGCTTCGATTTGTCGCGTTTCGCCCGGCAGGAGGTTGAAATAGCCGTCGGAGAAGTAGGCTGGCAGGATTATTTCGCCTGTTTGTGCATCTACTGCGTTTAGTTTGATGCACGCTGCTATTTTGTTTGTGGGGTTGGCGACTGCTATCAGGTAGCGGTTGCCTTGCTGTTTGTGGGTGATTGTCAACTCTGCGTGTAGCAGCGGTGCAATTTTTTCTTCATTTCCTTGCCAATAATCGTTTGTTGAAATTGTTTTGCCTTTCGGGTCTTTCAATTCCAGGCGTACCAGTGCAGGAGTTGCGGCATTTGAGAGGGGTGAGGCGTTTATGGGGGTCAAGGAATTAGCTTTGGCTTCTACTT
>BBRT01000010.1 GCA_001417715.1 Candidatus Symbiothrix dinenymphae | reverse complement strand
GGGCATGAAAGGCCCAATAGCCAAGGCAACCGCTCTGCGTGACGAACCGCCCGGCGCAGTGATTCTGCAACAATTTGAAAACCCCGCCAATCCCGCCATCCATTACCGCACAACGGCGGAGGAAATCTGGCGCGACACCGATGGCAAAGTGGACATTTTGGTGAGCGGCGTAGGCACCGGCGGCACCGTCAGCGGTGCAGGAAAGCGTTTGAAAGAACTGAACCCCAAATTGGAAGTAGTTGCAGTGGAACCGGCTGATTCGCCCGTGTTGTCGGGAGGCGCTCCCGGACCGCACAAAATTCAAGGCATCGGTGCCGGATTTGTGCCAAAAACGTATGACAGTGCGGTGGTCAATCGCATCCTGACAGTGTCCAACGATGATGCCATCCGCACCGGTCGCGAATTGGCAAAAAGTGAGGGACTATTGGTCGGCATCTCATCGGGAGCGGCGGCTTTTGCGGCAACAACCCTCGCCCTGCAACCCGAAAACAAAGGGAAAAACATCGTGGTGATACTCCCCGACACCGGCGAAAGGTATCTCTCGACCCTCCTCTATGATTTTGATGGGTATCCGTTGTAAGCATGGCAGGTACCCTATTTTGAACGAAAACCCTGCTTATGTAGAGATAAGCAGGGTTTTCTTTTACTCCAGGGTTTTCATTTACTCCAGCGTTTCCACCACAGTATAGCGATTGCGCTCCGGCGAATTGCGCGTGATGAGTTCACCGATAAAACCGGAGAGAAATAGCTGTGCGCCGATAATCATGCACGTCAGCGCGATATAAAAATAGGGCGTGTTCGTTACTAACGGGGCAGAAATGCCGGTGGACATCCAATACCATTTGATAATGCCGCAACCAACAACAGCCAATACGCCGAGCAAAAACATCAACGTGCCAATCAGCCCGAAGAAGTGCATGGGCTTTTTCCCAAATCGAGACAAAAACCACAGCGTGAACAAGTCTAAATAGCCATTGAAAAAACGGTCGAAGCCGAATTTGGAACTGCCGTATTTGCGCGGTTGATGTTGAACGGGTTTTTCACCGATGCGAGTGTATCCCGCATTTTTCGCCAAATAAGGTATCCAGCGGTGCATATCGTTGTAAATTTCAATGTTTTGCACCACATCCTTGCGGTAGGCTTTCAGTCCGCAGTTGAAATCGTGCAGTCGGATGCCCGAAAAAGCCCGCGCCGTTGCGTTGAACAGTTTGGTAGGCAGTGTTTTAGTGATGGGGTCGTAGCGTTTTTCTTTCCAGCCGGACACTAAATGAAATTTGTCCTCCATAATCATCCGGTAGAGTTCGGGAATTTCGTTGGGACTGTCCTGCAAGTCGGCATCCATCGTGATAATCACATTGCCGTTGACCTTTTGAAACGCCGATTGCAAAGCCGGCGACTTGCCGTAATTTCGCTGAAAACGGATGCCACGCACCTCAGGATGCGATTGGCGCAACTCCTTGATAACATCCCACGAACCATCGCGGCTCCCGTCATCGACAAAAAGCACTTCGTAGGAGAAATTGTTTTCACGCATCACACGCTCAATCCAAGCGTAGAGTTCCGGAAGCGATTCCGCCTCGTTCAGCAGAGGGATTACAACACTTATGTCCATTAGAGTTTAGTTATTAGAGTTTAGAGTTTAGTTTTTAGTTTTTTTTTGTCATTGCGGGCTTGACCCGCAATCCCTTGAGAGAGATTTTTGGGTCACGCCTGCAATGGCATTTGCGGTTATTGTTTTGCAAAAAAGTTTTTGGAGACCGTCATTGTGTTGCCGTTTGCCAGGTAGACTTGGGCTTTGTTGCCTTCCACAAATTGCAGCAGTTTGGTGTTGGTGTCGTTCGCTACCAGCGACCAGCTGTTTTCTGCTTTGTTGAAGCGGAACTCAACGATTTCGTCGGAGCCTTCTTTTGTGATTTTGTGACCTCCGGCGGTTGTTGTAACCGTGAACAGCCCTTTGTCCGTCTTCACTGTTTTAACATTTTCCGCAGTCGCAGGATTGTCACCTGTCCAAAACTCAATGGAGTTGAGGATGAAAATGTCGAATGCCCCTGCTATCGGATAAACCCACGCAAACGTTACAAAGAACACCAACTCGTTTACCCATTTGTCACCCAAACTGTTGTTCCAACTGTACAACTTCTTAGTTAGTCCAAACGACCCAATACAAGAGCTGAACATCAAAGAACCGCCCATCACGATGGCAAGAGCCATCAAACTCATTTTTCTTTTCATATTATTCATTTTTTGTAATTAAAATTTCAGCCGCAAAGGTACGATATTATTTTCTAATAAAATATTTGGTGCGGTTGCCCCTACCGTCATGAAGTTACGAATGCTGTTTCTTCTGTATTCAATTGATTCAAAACCACTTCGCGCAATTCATTTGCCCATTCGGGGCGGTAGGGGGCTTCTACTTGCAGATAATTTGCGGTGAAGCCGTGCATTTGGTTGCCTTTGCGGGCTTGTTCAAACAAAACATGGTGCGTGGTGCCTTTCTGAGAGCGGTAAAAAGTGCGGCGTTTTTCGGCGGAGAGTTCGAGTAAATGGTTGCTGCGCTGCTGTTTATCTTGCGGCGACACGACCGGTTCGATGTCTAACGCCTTAGTGCCGGAGCGTTCGGAATAAGAAAACACATGGAGTTGCGAAAACGGCAATGCAGTCAAAAAATCAACTGTCTCTTGAAATAATTCCGCCGTTTCGCCCCGCATACCCACGATAACGTCAATGCCGATGAAACAATTTGGCAGAAGTTCGTAGATTTTTTCGATTTTCGCACGAAAAAAAGCCGTGTCGTAGCGGCGACGCATCAATTTCAACACCGCATCCGAACCCGATTGCAACGGAATGTGAAAATGCGGCGCAAACCGCTTGGAATGAGCGACAAACGCTATTATCTCGTCCGTCAATAAATTGGGCTCGATGGACGAAATGCGAAAACGGGCGATGCCATCCACAGTGTCTAATGCCCGCAACAAATCAATGAACTGTTCGCCGGTGGTTTTGCCAAAATCGCCGATATTGACCCCTGTGAGCACGATTTCTTTGCCGCCGCAGGCGGCAACCTGCTCCGCTTGGCGCACCAAATCGGCAATCGCACCGTTGCGACTTTTGCCACGCGCAAAGGGGATGGTGCAATAGCTGCAATAATAATCGCACCCGTCCTGCACTTTGAGAAAATGCCGCGTGCGGTCGTCTTCCGAGCACGACGGCACAAATTTTGCCATCTCGCGGGTCGGTAGTACGTTGATTTTTGAAACACCCCGACCCTTCCCAAGGGGGTGAGCAGCGATGTAATCCAAAATATCCATTTTTTGATTGGCTCCCACCACGAGGTCAACTCCCTCAACAGCAGCCACTTCCTCCGGTTTGAGTTGTGCATAGCAACCCGTGACGACCAAAAAGGCGTTGGGATGTTCCTTGCGGATGCGACGAATGGCTTGGCGGCATTTCTTGTCCGCCAGCTCCGTCACAGAGCAGGTGTTGACGATGCAAATGTCCGCCGATTCGCCCGTGCGCACCTTTCGAATACCCTGTTCAGAGAGCTGCCTGCCCAAGTCGGAAATTTCCGCAAAATTGAGTTTGCACCCCAGAGTATAGTATGCCGCCGTTTTATTTTGAAAAGTCGTGTTGTCAATCATCATGCCTTAAAATCGCACAAAGGTACATCTTTTTCGGAATTTTTTCGTAACTTTGCACCCGCAAATCGCAAAAAAAAGGGTCCGGTAGCTCAGTTGGATTAGAGCAACAGCCTTCTAAGCTGTGGGTCTTGGGTTCGAATCCCAACCGGATCACTACACAAAAACACTCAAAGGCATATTAAATCCGTATGCAACACCGGAAGGCGTTAAATTTTATGACTATCCGCAATCATACCACTAAATAGCGGTTTCTGCAAGCAATTTCCGGTTTTGTCCCGCAGGGACAGCACTTTATTAACCGTAGGCTTCAGCCTACGGTATAAACAATGCTAAGATTCCATTAGTCCCGCAGGGGACGGCACTTTATTAACCGTAGACTTCAGTCTACGGTATATAACAATGTGTCGTCCCATGCGGGACTTTGGAGTGTGGGAACCGTCACTCCCGTAGGCTGAAGCCTACGGTTAATAAAGTGCTGTCCCTGCGGGACAAGGAGCAAAAGCCAAGTGGTATGATTGCGGATAGTCATATTAAATTTCGATAACCCCGTACAAGCGATAGCGCAGTGCGGGGATGGTGGGAGGAGTCAGAGATGCATCCCTAAGGGATGCGGGGCTTGCGGGGCAAGCCCCGCAATGACGATAATAACGAAATTAACAAACATTAACATATTGAAATGTTAAAATCAAAAAAATCCATTGTCAATTAAAAAACATTCCTTACCTTTGCCGCCGGATTGTCATAGTGGCAATTCACAACAAAAATTGTTAAACATTAAAAGTAATTTTTATGAAGAAAAAGTGTAAAAACAAGAAGTTTGCAAAGTTTGCAAAACCTTTGCTGCTAAGCAGCATCCTCTTGGGGGGGGGGGGGGGCGAAAGAATTGTGGTGGAGGCAGCGCATGAGCAACCCCAAGAGTCCCCACAGTGTATCGGGGT
>BBRT01000009.1 GCA_001417715.1 Candidatus Symbiothrix dinenymphae | reverse complement strand
CGCTTGTTATGGATGCAGAGAAGCCTGCGGATTCGTATCCTAACACTTTTGTGCCCGGTCGCAATTTGCTCTTTTTGACGTTTGCGGCTGTCATTGCCCGTTCGCACGGCATCCGAAACCTCGTTACAGGGGTTTCTCAGGCTGATTATAGTGGCTATCCCGACTGTCGCGACACGTTTATCCGCTCTGCCAACACCCCGCTGACCCTCGCAATGGACGAACAATTTATCATCCACACGCCCCTCATGTGGCTATCCAAAGCCGAAACATGGGCGTTGGCAAACGAATTGGGCGTGTTAGAGATAGTAAAAAACAACACCCTCACCTGCTACAACGGCATCATAGCCAAAGGCTGCGGTCAATGCCCCGCCTGCAAGCTCCGCCAAGCCGGGTTGGATGAATTTGAAAAACAATCCTGTCATTGCGGGCTTGACCCGCAATCCCCTGAAAAGAAACCGAATGTTGGGCTACAGAGCGATGTAGAACAGGGGATTGCGGGTCAAGCCCGCAATGACGGACTAAAATTTATAATAAAATGAAAAAAAGATTTTTACCTGCCATTTGCCTGTCATTGGTAATTGGTAATTGTTATTGGGCTTCGGCGCAATCGAAAATTGTCACAAGCAATTTGGAGTTTGCCGACAAGCAACTGACGTATTCGCTCGCACAAGTGAAAGCGGCGACTACCTCGAAGGTCAACAATCCACGCTCCCTCAACAAGGATGGGAAATTGGTGTTAGTGTCGCCGCAAGAGTGGACAAGCGGCTTCTATCCGGG
Source organism: Candidatus Symbiothrix dinenymphae (assembly GCA_001417715.1). GTDB lineage: Bacteria > Bacteroidota > Bacteroidia > Bacteroidales > Azobacteroidaceae > Azobacteroides > Azobacteroides dinenymphae. The sequence continues at coordinate 3,860 of BBRT01000009.1, read as the reverse complement.
CATCTTGTGGTATATGTACGAATATACCAAAGACCCCAAATGGGAAAAAGAGGCTCGCCGGTTCACGGAACTGACTGAAAAACAGAAGACTAACAAGACAACGCACGATGTGGGCTTCATGATGTATGGCGGCTATGGCAACGGCCACCGACTGACGGGCGACACCGCGTATCGTAATGTGCTGATTGAGTCGGCAAACACCCTTGTAGGGCGTTACAACCCCAAAGTGGGGCTGATTCGCTCGTGGAGTTGGAACGTTGATAAGTGGCAATATCCGGTCATCATTGACAATATGATGAACCTCGAATTGCTGTTTTGGGCGAGCAAAGAGTCAAAATCAGCCCTCTATTCCAATATCGCGGTCAAGCACGCCAAAAGGACGATGGCAAATCATTTTCGTGCCGACAATAGCTCATATCATGTGGTTGATTATTATACCGGCAATGGCGATGTGCGCTTGAAACAGACGTGGCAGGGTGCTTCCGACTCTTCGGCGTGGGCGCGCGGACAAGCGTGGGGACTTTATGGCTTCACTATGTGCTACCGCTACACGCGTGATGAGGCGTTTTTGGAGCAGGCGCGAAAGATTGCCAAATTCATTTTCTCGCACCCCAATATGCCCAAAGATTTGGTGCCCTACTGGGATTTCAATGCGCCGGACATTCCCAATGCACCGCGCGATGCCTCAGCAGCAGCCATTTGTGCCTCAGCATTGTACGAATTGAGCGGCTACGTTTCCAAAAGCGAGGGAAAAGGCTACCGCAAAAAAGCAGATAAAATCATCGAAAGCCTCGCATCGCCCGCCTACCGGTCGCCGCTGAATGCCAATTCCGGCTTCCTGTTGCTCCACAGCACGGGCGACAAGCCCCGAAACGGGGAAGTGGATGTGCCGCTGGTGTATGCCGATTACTATTTTTTGGAAGCGTTGCTGCGAAAGAAATAATGCCGGAAAAAAATTTGCAGGGCAATTTCGGGCGGGATAAACAAAAAAATGTGTAACTTTGTCCCGAAAATACAACAATTTTTTTTACTACACGAACATGAAAATAGGATTTGATGCCAAGCAGGCAATGCTAAACAATGAAACTTTGGGCGATTATAGCCGGAGTGTGATTGAGATAATGTCGGATTATTTTTCCGGCAATCACTATGTATGTTTTGCCACGAAGAAGAAGAAAAAAGCCGGGCGCTTGAAGACCATTCTTTCGCGGAAAGACATCTCTTTTGCGGTTCCGACCGGCATTTTTAAATTATTTGCCGCGCTTTGGTGGCTGTTCGGGCTCAAACGCGCCATTAAAAAACAAAAAATCAGTGTTTTTCATGGTCTGACCAACAAACTGCCAGGTGGAATCGAAAAAACACGTGTCAAAACGGTGGTAACGATTCATGATTTGATTTTTCTGCGCAACCCGGAGTATTACAAACCCGTCGAACGCAAACTTTATCCGATGAAATTCAAGTCGGCTTGCGAGAGAGCCAACAAGGTAATCGCAGTCAGCGAGCGTATAAAACGCGATATTATTGTGTTTTTTGAGATTCCGGTTAACAAAGTTGAGGTCGTGTATCCGGTGTGTCACAGCAACTTCAAAGAAACGGTTGCAGCAAAGAAGAAGAAGAAAATCGAAGAAAAATACAAGCTGCCGGAGAAGTTTTTGTTATGCGTAGGTCGCATTGAAGCCCGTAAAAATTTGATGGTGATTGTCAAATCACTGAACAAAATTCCGGAAGAATTTCATCTGGTTGCAGTGGGAAAACCCACCGCGTATCAGGCAGAAGTGAAAAAATATGCCAAGCAGAACGGTTTATCATCCCGCGTACATATCCTTAATAATGTGGCATTTGCAGATTTGCCTGCCATTTATCAATCGGCAACTCTGTTTGTCTATCCATCCTTTTTTGAGGGCTTTGCGCTCCCCATCGTGGACGCGTTGAGCTGCGGTTTGCCGGTGATTGCGGCACTCGGTTCGAGTTTGGAAGAAGCGGGCGGTCCCGACTCCATCTATTTTGACCCCAATGACGACGAAGAATTGGCAGAGGAAATAAACGCGGTGCTGGACGACGAAGCAGTAGCAGCAGGCATGATAACATCCGGCAAAAAATATGCAAGGCGGTTCTCAGAAAAAGCAATTGCAGAACAATTGATGGAAATCTACAGGGCACTGTGAGTTATTTAAACGCCCTGCGGCTATGACAATGCCGTCTTTCAGGCAGCCGGCAGTGCTTCCAGCATCCGGCGAGCCGATTGGGTTTCAACCCGCGCATCATTCACGATGTTCCCGTCGTGCAACAGGATGGTGCGCTCTGTGAACGTGGCAATATCCGGCTCGTGAGTAACAAAAACGATGCTTTTCCCCTTGGCGTGAAGTTCTTGAAACAGACACATTATCTCGTAAGAGGTGCGCGTGTCGAGGTTTCCGGTGGCTTCGTCGGCGAGTAGCATCACCGGGTCTGCGGCAAGGGCGCGGGCAATGGCGACCCGTTGTTGCTGCCCTCCGGACATTTGGTTGGGCGAGTGGCGCATGCGCTCCTTCAATCCCACTTGCAGCAGTGCCTGTTCAGCGCGTTCGTGGCGTTGTTTGTCGGACACCGTGTTGTTGTACAGCAGGGGCAGTTCCACCTGTTCCAATGCCGATGTGCGTGGTAGGAGGCTGTAGTTTTGGAACACGAAGCCGATTTTGCGGTTGCGTATGGTGGACAATTCGTCTTCCGAAAGGTCTTTCACCGAAATGCCGTCAATCCGGTATTCGCCGGCATTGGGGCGGTCGAGGCATCCAAGGATGTTCAGGAGGGTCGATTTCCCGCTGCCACTCGTCCCCATGATGCTGACAAATTCGCCCTCGTTGATGCCAAAAGATATGCCTTTGAGTGCCTGCACTTTCTCGCCGCCCACCTCAAATGAACGGCAGAGGTTGTCTATCTTAATTATTGATTTCATATTGAAACTATGTATTAAAAAAATTATCAATTCCAAACAATTTTGTCGAGATTGCTCTCTGTACTTATGAAGACAAATGAGATTGGAAAATATTTTATGGGGGACATAGCCTTAACCTGACGGCTATGCCCGAACCGTCATTGCGGGCTTGACCCGCAATCCCCTGAAAAGACGCCAAATGTTGCGCAACATTCGATGTTAAACCTGTTAGGTCTCGAAGACCTAACAGGTTTTTCATGGGATTGCGGGTCAAGCCCGCAATGACGATAAGGCGTCGCCGCCCCAGCCGCATCCCTACGGGATGCGGCTCCCCCCAGCCCCCTTGAGGGGGGCTGGGGGGTATCTCGTTTTCGCCCTGAAAGGGCAACATATCCCAGCCCAACGCATCGCGTTGGGGAAATGATAATGGGTAATGATGGATGATGGATGATTGATAATGGATGATTGATAATGGATGATTGATAATGGATGATTGGGGGGTATGATGGGGCAACAATGATATGTTGCCCTTTCAGGGCGCAAAACGCACAACATCCATTACCCCCAACGCGATGCGTTGGGCTGGAATATGCTGGGCTTTCAGCCCGAACCGTCATTGCGGGCTTGACCCGCAATCCCCTGTTCTACATCGCTCTGTAGCACAACATTCAGCTCATTTTCAGGGGATTGCGGGTCAAGCCCGCAATGACGATAATAACGAATTTAACAAACATTAACACAATGAAGTGTTAAATCCCAAAAAAGCCATTGCCATTTCAAAAACATTCTCTACCTTTGCCGCCGAGTTGTCATGGTGGCAATTCATAAAAAAATTTTATTACACATTTAAAAATTAAATTTTATGCGAATGAGAAAAAAATTAAATTGCAGGAACTTTGCAAAGCTTGTAAAGCCTTTGCTGTTAAGTAGCATCCTCTTGGGGGGG
>BBRT01000008.1 GCA_001417715.1 Candidatus Symbiothrix dinenymphae | reverse complement strand
AAGTGTCGTCCCATGCGGGACTAATGGAATCTGAGCATTTTTATACCGTAGACTAAAGTCTACGGTTAATAAAGTGCTGTCCCTGCGGGACAAAACACCGTTTGCAAAAAATAGCACCTGAAAAAAAAGATTTAGCCTATTTTTTCACTATTGCTTGAAATTCCTTCAAATAGAATGGTTCGAAATAGGCTACATCTGCAAAATTTTTGTTGGCAAATGCGGTTTCTGCCAGCGGAATCATTGCTTGAGCCGTTGGGTAGATGTTTGGCACGAAATGTGCGTTGGGCGATGAGATAACTTTTTGACATTTGTCTGAGCCATTGCCGAAAAACACAACCGGCTGTTTGTTTAAATATTCGTGATAACTGTTTTCGTCAATTATATCTGCCTGCACTGGGCGAATTTCCTGTAAATTTTCATCATAAATTGCGGCATATACCTCCATCCGACGGGCATCAATCATGGGGCAAAGCAATGGAGTGTCATTGCGGGCGCAATGACAGTTAGAAGCCAAAATCTTCAGCGTAGGAAGCGCAATAAGCGGAATGTCAAGCCCGTAGCACAGCCCTTTGGCGAGTGACACCCCGATGCGCAAACCGGTGTACGAACCCGGACCGGCACTGACCGCAATTGCATCCATTTTCAGGTTGTGAGCGCGAGCATAATCCACCCCCTCGGCAACAAACACCCCCAACAGAGCGGCATGCGAAGCCCCCGTGTGGTCTTCGCGCGCCAACAGCACCTTGCCATCGACCGCCAAAGCCGCCGAGCAAACCGTTGTTGAAGTCTCTATTGCCAATAATGTTGCCATATAAAATCATTTAGTCAGCCGCAATAAAATATCTGCCGCTACCTCCCTTTTGGATTTGAGGGGGAATGTTTCGGACGTGCCATCGGCGGCAAGGATGCTGACCTTGTTCGTATCTGCCTGAAAACCGGCACCTTCATCGTTCAGGGAGTTGAGCACGATGAAATCGAGGTTTTTTCGCTTCAATTTTTCGCGGGCATTTGTCCACTCCTTGTCCGTTTCGAGGGCGAAACCGATTAGGGTTTGTCGTTTTGTCTTCATTTGTCCGAGTGCCGCGGCGATGTCGGGGTTGGGTTTGAGTTCCAATGTCAATGGCTGGTCGGGCTGGCGTTTGAGCTTTTCGGCGGTGTAATGGGCAGGTTGATAGTCGGCAACTGCGGCGCAGAGTATTGCCGCATCCATTGTTGGAAAATGCTGCACAGCCGCGTGATACATTTCTTCGGCACAAGTTACGTCAATTCGCCGGATGTTGGGATGCACGGTTTGCAGATGCACAGGACCGGCAATGAGGACGACCTCCGCACCCTGTTCCGCACATTGTTCTGCCAAAGCAAATCCCATTTTGCCGGACGAAAAATTGCCAATAAAACGAACAGGGTCAATCTTTTCGTAAGTCGGACCCGCTGTAATCAGAATTTTTTTTTTAGCAAGCCCCCCGTCATTGCCGACTTGCCCCCCGCCATTGCGGGCTTGACCATCGTCATTGCCGACTTGCCCCCCGCCATTGCCGACTTGCCCATCGTCATTGCGGGCTTGACCCGCAACCTCCTGCAAAAACGCCTCAATCTGATTTACAATCACATCCGGCTCCTCCATCCGCCCCTTACCCTCAAGATTGCTGGCAAGATACCCCGTAGCAGGCTCAATAATATGATTGCCATAAGCACGCAGCAAGTCCAAATTACGCTGAGTGGCAGGATGCGCAAACATATCCAAATCCATCGCCGGAGCTGCAAAAACAGGTGCTTTCATCGACAAATAGGTGGTAATCAGCATATTATCGGCAATGCCGTTTGCCATTTTCCCAATCGTAGCAGCGGTTGCCGGCGCAATAAGCATCAAGTCTGCCCACAGCCCCAATTCCACATGACTATGCCATGTGCCGTCATTTGCCGTAAAAAATTCGCTCACAACCGGCTTTTGGGTCAGTGCCGCGAGGGTAACGGGCGTGATAAACTCCTTCGCCGCAGGGGTCATCACCACCTGCACCTCCGCCCCCCGTTTGAGCAACGCGCGACACAGATACGCCGCCTTGTACGCCGCAATACTCCCCGTAATTCCCAAAACAATTTTCTTCCCGCTCAGCATATTTTCTATTTTTTGCCGCAAAGTTAATCATTTTGTTTGAAATGATGTCTTTTTCCTAAATCTTTGCCAGTTTCAATAAATAATCTTCAACACATCCGTATGCCCGCCTCGCACGGTGCGCACGATGCCTTGCGTGCCGGTGACTTGGTGTTTTAGGATTGCCTCTTGCTGACCTACGAATAGCGGTTGCTTTTCTATCAATCGCCCGTCCATGGAATAGACCGACAGGGTGCCGGCACTTGGGTAGGTGGTGGAAAAAATCAGGCGATGTTCGGCACGCTTGTAGTATAATGCCTGGTTTTTGGCAATCACATTCGGCTGCATTGTTGAGTCATTTGCGCGAAGCCATGCTTGAATATCCGTTGGGAACACCTGCGAGGATGCATCCGTCGGCGTTTGATAGGTCACATAAAACCGGGTACCCACCGGCACAGCAGGGTCAAAGGCGATAAATGTTTCGGACGCCACCGTCATCGTTTTGTTTTGCAAAGCAAAATTGCCTCCGGCATAACTCACAAATTGTGGCTTAAACAATTGTTCGGCAGCAGGATGGTCTTCACCCGTATAAACTGTGATGCGGGCTTGCTCCACATTGGCGACTGCTGCACTTGGCATTTGAACAAACACGCCAAACAAATCATTTGGAGCAGCGATTGTAAATGTTCGCGTTACCTCGTTTGCGTCCGAAGCCACATCGCTTGCCTGCTCGCGGCGAAACGGGTTATTGAAATGCGGGTCAAATCCTGCCACCTGTGTTGCTCCCGAATGCTCCGGGTCTAAGGCGTCCACAAGTGCATTATTGCCACCGGTGACAGCCCAACCGATATTGAGGGAGCTAAAATAATCAGACTCTCCACCCGGTGAGGAGCCCCTACAAGTGGATGCGCCACTGGTTAATCCGCCTACAATCAATCCATTCTGGTCGAACAAAGCAGAGCCGGACGAGCCGGGATGCGTGGAGCCTACGTTCCATGCCTCCACTTTCCAATGTGAGTTTCTATCAAAATAGAAGTTGCCATTTTTTTTATTGGTATCAGAGCCGGGTGCTACATTGTTTGTCAAGCCGTATTTTGTGACCGCCGCATACGGATGATGATAATTTGTGAACGGCGGCTGCGGATTATCTTCCGCGTTCCAGCCGGCAAAATAGGCATTGTAATAATCGGGCGGCGCCTCCTTGAATCGCAACAAAGCAATGTCTTTTCCCTCCATAATAGCAACAGAGTAGGCACCTGCCAGCGACATTTCCTCCGTGCCCTTCATATCGGAGCCACACAACGGACGATTGTAGTTGAAAAATGCAATCGCCGTATTGGCTAATGTCTGATAAAATTCGTCAGGCTTTGGAAATACTACGCTCGCGTTGATGCAGTGCACATTTGTCAAAACGTAGGGGGTGCCGTCACTTTGAGTGTTATTAATCAAAGTTCCGGAGGACATCAATCCCCCGTTAACAATCAGCAACACAGACGCGCGCACCAACCGAGCATCGGCTGCGACATCACACAGCGCATCCGGCATACACAAATAGGCACCACCGGCACCACCAGCCGCAATATTATCCGGATTAGGCTCTGCCCGCAGCACCCCGCGATAGTCGTGATTGACCTCCCCGATGACTAACCGCCCCCGAAAAGCGGTATGGGCAGGCTCCGAATACTCCACAATGATGGATTCCCCAAGCACAGGGCGCGTGGGCAACATCTTTTCAGGCGAATTATTCCGCGCATCAAACGACCCAATCACGTGCGACCGGTCGCTGCTGTATATGAAAAGCTGCCCACCCTCCGGAATATCAAATTCCGTGAACAGCAAATTGATGGAATGCGCACCGGAGGAGGCAATGCCCACCTGCCACACCAGCGTGCCATCGTCCAAGACAGTTTCCGTACCGTCTTTCCCCCGCTCAATATGTGTAACAAACTTGTAGGCAAATGGATAGGCACGTTGCAAACGATGTTCGCTCAATTCGTCCGCCTGCAAAACAGAATCCAAATTAAAGGGCGGCATGGCTACGAACCCGTTTTTACCGGCAACCTGCGCCGCAGCCCGCAACTCACTATTCTCCAAAAAACGAGGGTTGCCGCCATGACTAATCTGCGCCTGCAAACCACTCCACACAGCCAAACCCAATGATAAAAAGAGTAATATGTTCTTTTTCATGCTGCAAAAGTAGTCATTTTTTGGGTTCTATTGATATTGATATGATATTTGTGTGGAAAAATATTTGTATGGAAAATATTTGTGTGTGCCGTTAGGCACAATATATTGGTAGAAAATGCCCATCGCCCTCCACCTCATTCGTGCCGTAGGTACGAAATATCAATGTCGGTGTATCATATTCCGTCCCTAACGGGACGGTGGGGTGTGGAGGGTGGTTCCCGTTTTCTACCAACATTTTGTCCCTACGGGTAGGGTGTGCAAACGGATTTGCAAAACTCATCAAAAAGCACTACCTTTGCGCCTTATAAACAATTAAATAATAGCAATTTATGAAAACGAAGCGCGAAGAAAAATTAGAGAGAGAGT
>BBRT01000007.1 GCA_001417715.1 Candidatus Symbiothrix dinenymphae | reverse complement strand
TGCAATCCTATAAAAAACAAAGGAGCAGATGCAATAAACCGATTGGGCGGTGCTTCAGAAGAGTATATTGAATATATCTATGAGCGTTATAGAGGTGGTATCGACGACACTTTGCGTAAAAAATATTGTAAAATCCGCTCTTTGGGCAACCGGGGAGCCTTAAAAAATAAATTATTATGGGAAAGATGATATGTCCAAAATGCAGACGAAAATATGAAGGGGAGCAAATTTGTTGCATTTGCAATGAACAATTACTACCTCTCGCAACACCAGCGAATCCGGGTAAAAAACCGGAATTGCCTAAGGCAACGATTGCCCAGAGCAAAAGACAAGATGCTGTTATATCTCGACCTATGAAAGAAGAAAATGCTGTTCTGGTTGCGATTAATCCGCCAAAAGCGGGAACTATCAAGATAAAGCAACCCACCGGCATTATCTTATGTCCAAATTGTGGAACAAAAATACAAATAAATAATTTTAATATAAAGTAATTATGGACACACAAAAAACATTGAGATGCCCCAATTGTAGGGAAATCATTACAAATCTTCAAAACTGCGAAGATTGTGGTAGTTTGTTAGTTCGGTTTGTGGATAAAGGAATTAGTATCAATCAGAGAAACTACGGGAAAAATGCCACAATGGTGTTCCCGGGAATGATGAAGGTGCTAGTAGCTCAACACAAGCGAATGACAGTAGCCGAAGATGACATTTTTTGCTCAATAGCCAATGCCCATAGAGGTAATTATATTCTGCAAACGTCATCGATTTACGATTTAAGCAGCATTACGAGTAATGTTGATTATCAGCAAAATGGAATTGCCTTTTTCTACACCGCGGGTCAAAATGCGGAACACGATAAAAAGTTTTTTGATATTGACTTTTTCCCTTTGTTTACTTTTGCAGACAAAGATGCTGATGGTTTGAGCCATTATTGGATAAACTTTGGACAGGACTACGAAAATGCAGCCGCAATGCTTTCGCGTATAATTATTGAAGTTTATGGAGTAAGTTCAAAAACAACATTGGAATATACTATTTGGACAAATAGAGGTATTGATATAAAAAACAAAGGAGCAGATGCAATAAACCGATTGGGCGGTGCTTCAGAAGAGTATATTGAATATATCTATGAGCGTTATAGAGGTGGTATCGACGACACTTTGCGTAAAACGTATTTAAATGATTCCGATCTAGGTGAAAAAATAAAAGATCACAAAAATAAGATGATAATTTATTCTATATTATCCTTATTATGCGGAGTATCTACGTTCGTATTTGCTACCCAAAATATCGACAATGGACTTGCCAAGGATTTTTTTGAAGCCATTTTTTGTAGCGTTCCTGCCGCATTGAGTTTTCTCGGTGTAGTAATATCCCTGAATCGATCGAGCCATTACTTGGTCAGGTTCTTGTCTCCTAAACTCTATATCTAATGACTCTAAGAGTAAGAGAGCGAGAGGCAATCCTGTTTGGGGTCGGGAATACGAAGATTAAAAAATGGAGGAAGCCGAAAATCTGATGAAATAGAGTAGCAAATTAAAAAAAAATATGGCTGTTTATATATACCCCACTGAAAAAATGGGTCACGGAGTGACAAACCGTCCAAAAAGCGTCAGGTGGATGCCAAACCACTAATACAAAACAGGCAGAGAAGCAAAATCTCTCAAAAAAAATTGGGCGAATTATTTCCTACGAAAAGCCATACGAGTAGAAGGAAAAATAAATTAAATAAAATTAAAGCCGACGGGTCGATGGTTGATAACAGACACTATTTATTATGTTAAAAGAAATTTTATCAATTGATTTGAACAATCATGAGATTGTTGTGTGTAGCAATTTGTCAGAAAAAGAAAAACTGAAAATGACAAATGTGAATTTGGAATTACTTTCGGAGGTTTATTTTGTAAAAGATAATCCATCGCTGGTGGCAATCGTATTTTTAACTTGCAATATTGACGATATTTGTCACTATGGAATTGCAGTTAAAGAATCAAACAATGTAAAATGGTGTTTAATTAAGAGTTCTGATTTTAATAACAATTTTATAAAGTAAAATGAAAAAAAATCAAACAAGTCTCGTGTGCTTTTGCTTTTCTATGAGCACATTTTCCGCCCAAGCCGCAGGTCACGATAGTGGCGACGATAATTTTATTTATTTTCTAATCAATCATTTGCCGGATTATCTGTTACATAGTGCTGCGTTTTGGATGCTATTTGGAATGTTAATTGTTGGTTTTATTGGCTGCTTTGTTCTCGGGTTAGAGTCTAAAAAATGTGTTTCATGCAAAAAATGGAATGCAATGGAAACAAAAGAAGTTACTACCGCCAATAACGCAATAAAGACACGGACAGTCGAAACAAAAAAAGTCGCGACAACTAATGTTCCGGTGCCGGTTGTGTGTAGAAAATGTAAGTATTGTGGATATGAGGATGTAAAAAAATGTGGATAAAAAATAATTAAAAAAAAATTAAAGCCGACGGGTCGATGGTTTATAACAGACACAAAATTTTTATGAAAAAGGTAAATTTATTTTTAGTGAGTGTGGTTGCATTAGCGACCCTGAGTGTTGGAATGTCCTCATGTAGTGGGGGTAGTGGTAATCGCAGATCAAAATTGGAACTCAAATTGACAACTCCGGAAAAAGATGCTGCAAAAATTGCTGAAATTGTGAAAGAAGACCCTCTATATGCAGGTTCCGAGGAATTTCAAGAGTATTTAGAAAATATGAGTTTTCTATATATGTCAGAACGAGGAGGTGAAGAAGCTCGTAAATTTGGGAAGCTTACCATGGATGCTATAATTGAATCAAGACATTGAGTTCGCAAACGAGCTGTAACAAGATGGAGGAAGCCGAAAATCCATAAAAGAGTAGGCAAATTTTATGAATTTAAAAATTCAATTTATGGTAGCAACGCTTACAACGAGGCATCGGGTGCTGTTATATCGAGAGAGGCTGCTCGCGGTGATGATATGCGCTCTGCCGGGGATACCTACCTTTGCACCATAAATCAATAGTGGTTTATATATTTATTAAAAAGTAATTATTATGTTTAAGAAATTTTATTTTGCATTTTTAATTGGGTTTGTGGCTCTGTGTGCCGTGTCTTGTGAAGCGGATGTGCATTGTTGTCAATCTCAAGGTGAATACTCAAGAATTTGCGATGGCTCATGCCCAGCAAACACCTGTAACTGCGGAAAATCGTACTGTAAATGTGTGGGTTGTTACACAGACACCAATGCTCCTACCGAATTGGACAAATTCTTTATATCCACAGGCGGGCATCGCTGTTTTCTCTCCAAGGTGCATGTAATAGACGGGTTTACCGATGAAATGATTTCTGAAATATTCGAAGATAACACTTACAACCTGTATAAAAATGATTTGGAAGCATTTCATGGCATAGATAATCCAAGTTATCTTTGCTTCCCCGATTTGGATCGTCAAGAATGGTGGTTTATACACAACCAAATTACAGAATACACGGAAGGTGGCGGTCAGGTTACTCATAATTATATATCAAGATATATTGATATAAAAAATCCAAATGATAAAAAAGGTGAACTTTCGATAAAATATAGACCTATTCAAGAAGATTTTTATGCAAAAAAAATTGCAGAAATATACCATCAGGAATATAAAGCATTGGAGTTTCAGTCCATGGTTACGGGCGCAGTCAGCATGACAGAGCATAGAATTTCACTTTCAAATCTCAGGTTGACTATCGCTACTGATGAAAAAGGCAACCCTTTAGGATTTGAAGATGGTAAATTGTTCTTTAAGACCAATAAGATATACAGCACGATGTCCCATAAAGTGGCTGAACCTTTATTGTCCGATGATGTGAAAGCAAGAGTTTTAATCGGAGATTACAGCGTCCATTCAAAACAAATTAGGTACAATGACATATCCTATAATGCAATTGCAATAGATGGGAATTTGTATATCCCATTCGGCAACTCATACATTTATGTGGGCACAACAAACGAAAACGGACTAATACAAGCACTGTCTTGCTTATACTTTGTATTCGAATTAGATATAGACCCAACCGTTTTTCCTAACTCAGTACTACAAAAGCGTCCATCTTGATTATCTTTAACAAAGGGAAACCCTGATTACATTATGTAGTCAGGATTTTTTTAGGGTAACGCATCAAATTTACGATAACCAACTACCCCGTATGGGGTATAATTTCGATAACCCCGTACAAGCGAAGCGCAGTGCGGGGTAGATGGCTTCTCCTCACCCTAAAAATCAACCCACATCTTCCCTCACCCAGCGGCTCAAAGTCCGCTCTGCGCTACTAAACTCTGCGCCGATTTTCACCACTTTCCGCGTTCCGGCACTGTATGGGATGAGGTAGCCTTTGTCGTCTATCTGCTTGAGTGCTTCCTCGGCGGTGGCATTTTCGGATAGTTTAAATTCAAAGACATAGATGATATCTTTCATCCAAACCACTATGTCAGCGCGACCGATGGCACTTTTGACCTCCGTTTGCACAAATAGCCCCATTGAGCGTAACAGTAAATAAAAAATGGTTTGGAAATTTTCTTCCGTTTTGTTGCTTAAATCGTTTGGAATATTTGCAAAATGGGCACGAAGCCGGGTCATAAAACCATCTACATTGCCTGCTTCCAAGTCGATGACAAATAAA
>BBRT01000006.1 GCA_001417715.1 Candidatus Symbiothrix dinenymphae | reverse complement strand
TTAAAAATATCAGAAATATGAAATCATATAGAAAATTTATTCGTAGAGACGTGGCGCGCCACGTCTGTACATTCATTGTCGCCGCGATGTTCATTTTCCCGGCGTGCTCGGATTATTTAGACATTGTCCCCGACAATACCCTGACGTTGGATGATGTTTTCGCGGTAAAGAAAGATGCGTATAACGCATTGGCAAAGTTGTATTACTATTTGCCACCTGATCCATCCATGCACTACACTTCATGGATGCTCGGAGATGAATACCTGCCGCCGCTTGATCAGGTAGCCCCTAATTATCTTTTCTACATACAGGCAATGAAAGGACTGAACAGTGCCACGCGTCCCCTCATGAGTCACTGGTCAGGCACACCAACTAATAATAATGTTAGTGTACCAAGTTTATACCAGGCAATTAACAGCATCTATGTCTTTTTATCCAATATTGACAAGGTGCACGATATGGACGCGACGGAAAAAAAAGACTGGAAAGCGCAGGCAAAATTCTTGCTCGGCTATTACAATTTCATCCTGGTGCGGCAAACGGGTCCTATTGTGCTGAAAAAGAGCGAAACAACGCCTACCGCCTCCGATGACGAACTCTATCCGCACCGTGCCACAATAGATGAATGTTTTAATTTTATCCTCCAGTGTATGAATGAGGCCATCCCCGATTTGGAAGAAGAACGGGTTGGCGCTGATTTGGGACAGATTGACCGTATAGGTGCTGCCGCTATTAAGGCAAGAGTGCTGTTTTTCAGAGCAAGTCGGTTTTACAATGGCAATAGCGAGTTTTACAGCACTTTTACCAATCACAACGGTGAGCACTTTTTCCCGCAAACGTATGACAAGGAGAAATGGAAAGATGCCATTGATGCCATAGATAAGGCTATCAGCCTGGCTACAGACAACGGGAAGGGCTTATATACCACCACCAGATCGCCATATACCTACGACAGAGAAGATTTTGTAAAACAACCTGCCAGAATGAAGACATTGTACGATTTAAGCCTGCTGTTCCCTGACCCATGGAACAAGGAACTGCTCTGGGGACAATCGCAATACCTTTTTCCGTGGGATCTGGGTAATTATATGTTTACATTAACAGGCAGTGTCAACATTATACTAAATAACGCTCCGGAATATGCACCAATACCCGGAAGTAATTACGGTGCAGGGGAAGGAGCTTGGAACTGGGTAGGCGGCACTTATAATGTGATGGAACGGTTTTATACGAAGAACGGGCTTCCGATAGATGATGACCTAACCTTTAACCAATCAACCATGTTCAACCTAACAACAACTCCTGTTGATGGCACTCTCGCGTATGAAGAAGTCCGCGGTTATCTACAGCCGAACGCGGAAACACTGGAAATGTATCTGAATCGCGAACCGCGTTTCTATGCCAATTTGGGTATCACCGGTGGATATTGGCGTTCGCACGGTACTCGTATCTCAACCATGTTTTACGCAGGTACTCCCGCAAATCCGATGTCCGGTACTCCCGGAAATCCGATGCCCGGCACTGAAGGCCGACGCTTTGCTGCCGGAATAGGAATTCAAAAATTAGTTCATCCCGAATCAGGCATGGGAGACGATGGACGATGGATAAAAACGCCTTTTCCCATTATACGGATGGCAGACCTGTACCTGATGAGGGCTGAGGCATGGAACGAGTATGAGGGTCCGTCTCCAAAAGTGTATGCAGACATCAACCTCGTGCGCAGAAGAGCGGGCATAGATGATGTGGAAACAACATGGAACAATGCAGCAGTAGCCAGAACGGTGGGCAAACATGCAAGACAAGATGGCTTGCGCGAAATCATCCTGCAGGAAAGAGGTGTTGAGCTGGCTTTCGAAGGACAGCATTTCTGGGATATGTACCGCCACAAAAGAGCACACACCGAATTTTCGGTCCCCATAATGGGATGGAACAATCAAGGCACCGGTGCAACATTCTTCCAACTCGCACCGAAGCAGATGAGGTCGTTCAGTAGTAGGGACTATTTGTGGCCAATTGCTACCACGGAAATGAATACTAATGCAAATCTTATTCAAAATCCGGGATGGTAGTCTGAACCACGATTTTCACAAGATTAAGAAGATTAACAAGATGATAGAGAATAATAGATATGAATTATCTTGGTAATCCTGAAAATCTTATTAAAATCAAGGTTCAGACAAAAAATTAATAATTAAAAAAAAATGAATAATATGAAAAAGTTTAGAGAATTAGCAAAGACAGCTCTTTTGATGCTGTTTGCAGTAGCGGGTTTTTATGCCTGCCAGGAGTCGGACAGGCTCACTATCGGTTCGGACGATGGTGTTCCGCCTAATCCACCCACATTGAGAGGTACATTGCCGCTTGACGGTGGTGTGAGGCTCTATTATCAGATTCCTTCCGACAAAGACCTGCTGAGTATTGATGCCGAATATACAGCCGCCAACGGCGATGTAAGACGCTTCTCAGCCTCCTATTTCGTCGATTCGTTGGACGTTTTAGGGATGACGGGTGAACAAACTGTCCGGCTGTATGCTACGGACAGGGCGGGAAATAAATCGACTCCCGTTTCGGAAAATGTTGTCCCGTTAAAAGCGACTGTTTTACAGGTTTTTGATTCCATATCCGTGAGACCGGGGTTTAGCGCATTGTTAGTGAACTGGAAAAATCTACAGACGGAACTGATAAGTGTGTATGTGACACTCAACTATACCGTGCAAGGCGTCGCTCGCGAAACGAACATAGTGTTTACCTCCAAGTATCCCAGTGAACAACGGTTTATCAACCTGCCCGACATTACAACAGTGGATGTGAGCGTACATGTGGAAGACAGATTTGGTAATGTGTCGGCATCCGTCGAGAAAAAACAGCTTGCACTGCTGCAGGACGTGGTAATTCCCAAAGAAGATTGGGTACTGCCTGATGCAAATGATACCATTGGAGGTGTCCCTATGATGTTCGGAGACGGTGCTGAGGGTAAAACCTATAGAATAAAGGACGGAATTATTGACTATGGTCGCTCTCTCAACTATCTGAAAACAAACGATCATGGTCGTACCGGAAAAGTGAATGGCGACGGTATACACGACAATGTGCCATGGAGTCTCATCATTGATTTGGGCGACACTTACGAATTGAGCCGTATCGTTACCCATCAGATGCATCTGGGCGGCGCCGAGCATCCCGAATTGGAGAGGGCATACTATTACCAAGACTGGAACGTAGGTACTTACAATATGTATGTGTGGACAGGTCCCGGAGACCCGCAGCAGGTGCCATGGAAGTACGACGAGGCCGGATGGGAACTTATCAGGCTACATACAATTCCTGTTCCGGTCGGGCTAAGCAATGCCGAAATATCCCGACAGGGACATGAGGGAGACGAAGCACTCATGTATCCGGATAACCCGCATTACACACCAGCGACCCGTTGGTTCAGGTACGAGGCACTCTCCAATTTCTTGGGCGGTACACGTGCAAATAACCTTTCGGAAATAACCCTGTATGCTAAAAAGAAGTGAGTCAATAATGTAAAACAATAATTAAAAATAAAAGAACATGAAACGAATAGCATTTTTTGTTTTGGGAGCCATATTATCAGGCTCATGTAGCGATATGGGTGACTCTGTTAAAGATTATGTGACAGAAGAAACCGTATATCCGGGCAAATTCGATAAGGCGGTCGCAACAACCGGTTACGAGAATGTAGAAATAGACCTGTTGAACGCGGGACGCATTCCGGCGAGCGAAATATATTTGGGTAAAGCCAAGAAGACTGTTGTTGAATATGGCGATAAACCACCGGTGGTGATTGACAGTCTCTGCTCGTGGGTAAAAATCACCGGTCTTACGCAACCGGTAACCTACAAGTTCATTGTGTACACCATAGATGAGCACGGAAACAAGTCTGTGCCGGTGGATGTGACTCGGGCACCTTTTACCGCCGCCGACAAGGAACTTTTGGTTATTCCGGCGCCGGTCATAGAGCATCTCGGTGGTGGTGACGTAAAGGTAGAATGGAATCAGAATATAACGTCTATATCCCTGACCTATCTCGACAAACTGATTTATTCCATCGGTCGAGGCGGTACGCCAGTCCCGCTTGACGCTACTACGCAACAGCCCTTATTCACAGCGAATGTTGCAGTCGGCGATACCCTACACATGCAGTACCGCGTGATACCGAAAGTAAGCAATGTGCCAATCATAGACACAATATGGTTAGAGAGGCCATTGGTTATTCCTGCACCGTAAATGTATGGGGCGCACTTGTGTGTGCGCCCCTACATTGTTATTGAATAATTTTGCTTACCTTTGCAGATATTTATAAGAATGATAAGTCATGAAGAAATTACCAATTGGTATTCAGTCGTTTGAGGATTTACGAAGTAATGATTATCTTTATGTTGATAAGACAGAAGATATTTACAGGCTTGTGACGTCATCAAAAGTCGTTTTTCTTTCGCGTCCGCGCCGCTTTGGAAAGTCGCTCCTTGTTAATACCTTGGAGGAACTCTACACAAGCAATCAATCGCTGTTTGAAGGTCTCTACATCTATGATAAATGGGATTGGACGCAGCGCTATCCTGTTATTCGGATAGATTGGACAGATATCAAGCACGATAGTAAAGAAGAGATGGAACGCAGTATGTCAACATTTCTGAAACGGCAGGCTAAATTAGAGAAAATAAAACTTGTTTCAGAATACGCCTCCGATTGTTTTT
>BBRT01000005.1 GCA_001417715.1 Candidatus Symbiothrix dinenymphae | reverse complement strand
GCGTCACCCAAATTGAAGTTAAGCGTACGAGAACCCCATATTTGAATCAAAAAATAATTTTTAGGGCATTTATGCGATTCTCAGACGCTCAAAATGCCTTGCGTCACCCAAGTGTTAAAGTCAGGAGCACATTGGTATCAATATAGTATCTCATCGTAGTATAGCCCTCATGTCTCTTTTTGAACCATCATCAATATTTTCCATTGTTAACCAATACTTGGCGTATGCCGATAATGGCTTTCCTTCCTTAATGCGCTTTTGAATGGATAATTCCATTGCTGACATTTTCTTTGAACGTTTTCTTACAATTGCTTCCATATTTTAAAATTTTAAAAATTTATTTTCGCGACAAAGGTACAACTTTTTTTTTGAATCCACCAACCGTTTTTGTCTGAACCTTGATTTTCACAAGATTAAGAAGATTACCAAGATATATGAACGTGCAGAATCTTGGCAATCTTCTTAATCTTATGAAAATCCCGGTTCAGACAATTAGCTTATCACATAGACAGATGTCTTGTGATAAACTAAAGGCAAAAAGAACTCAAAGCGGGAGCACCAGGCGGAAGCCTATATTGCTGCCGCGGCCGCCGGGCGTGTTTTGGACGCGATCCGACACGCGGCAGAAAGTCGCACCGTAGCGCCAGACGCCGCCGCGAGCCACGCGGGACGAACCAGTTGTAGCACCTATAGGGTCAGTCTGTGAATCGCTACTATAGCTACCAAACCAATCACTGCACCATTCCCATACATTGCCGCTCATATCATAAATGCCTAACTCGTTGGCGGCTTTCGTGCCTACAATATGAGTCGTACCACTGCTATTGGAGCTGTACCACGCCACATCGCCAAGCGTATTGCTGCCACTATACTTGTAGCCATTGCTTTCGCCGCCGCCTCGTGCCGCATATTCCCACTCTGCCTCGGTCGGTAAACGATAATTCCTGCCCGTCTTTGTATTAAGCGCAGTTAAAAAGCTCTGTATATCATCATGACTGACATTATACATCGGATAATCGTCACCTTCGCCATAACTTGCAGACGGTGCATCGCCGGGCCAACTGCCCATCACATCCCACCAGAGCTTTTGTGTCACCTCATACTTGCCAATAGCATAGCCGCTCAAAGTAACGCTGTGAGTAGGACTTTCATGATCAGCAGCATCGCTGCCCTGCTCGGCTGTGGCTCCCATAGTAAAAGTGCCGCCTGCCACACCAATCATATCGAAACTCAATCCGCCACCGGTTTCAGTGAAGTTGTTATCCGGAGCCGCCGAAGCCGCTTGCGTAACAGTCACCTGCTGAGTAAGTGACCCCGAAGTAACAGTTATCGTTGCCGAACGACTGTCTGTGGTAGTGTTTTCCGTCACATTCACTGTAATCGTGCCGTTGCTTGTGCCGGAAGTCGGACTTAACGTACACCATGCAGCACCGGAAGTAGCCGTCCATGCATCATTGCTTGTTACGGCAATGGAATAGGTACCCGCTTCCTTGGTGACGGAAATGCTTGTTTTATCAAGCGTTAAAGAAGGGGCAGAAGCTGGGTCGTCTTCGCCGCAAGAGGTGAACACTGCGCTTGCTGTGCCCATTGTGAGCAGCAAGCAAAAAGCTGAAATAAAATTTTTTGTTTTCATACTGAATTTATTTTTTTTTAAATTAAAATTTACGCCCTCCTGTTGATATCCTTTGCAAAGGTGGAAGGCAAAAACTACCTTTGCAAATTGTTTGGAACTCTATTTGTTTATTTTGCGCCGCGTTCAAACCATTGCGCATTATCCCCGTTATGCCGATGGGACAACCATATAATTGATAATTATTTGTGGTTATTATCAATGCGTTGACTATTGATTCAAACAAATAGCCTATCACAAGACGGATGTCTTGTGATAAAGTCAAGCCGAAAATGACAACGCAACAAAAGCCGCCTTTTTTTGAAGACAGCATTTGCTTTTTTGTTTGAAAATTTTTATTTATACTACGCGCGCGAAGTATCTGTAAGCCATTTATACGCCGGGCGTAATGTGTGTGTGTGTGTGTGTGTGTGTAACAAAAATACGGACATACGCAAATTTAAAGTATTAAATTTGCATAAATCCGTGTTATTTTTTGTTACAAAATTCGTCATCTTCTTTTTTTTGTATTTCGGGGGCAAAGGTAACTGTTTTTTTTGAATTGACAAAATGCTCCTCCTCATACGCAATTGTTTTTCAGACAGAACCTTTGCAATTACCGATTATTCTTTATATCCCAAAAGTTCGCGGCGGTGCCCATCAGGATGTCCACATTGACGTTGTCGCGTCCGCGTACCATCTCAACCTTTTCACGCTCGATGTCCAACGCCTTCAATGCGATGAACTCCTGCCCGGACAATCCCAAATTGGTGCGATAAGCCCTGTCTGCAAGTGCGCGTTGCTTCTCCGACTTCTCTCTGGCTACCTGCATATTGAACTTTTCGTCCTCCGTTTTCTTTGCCTGAATGTTGGAAGCCGTGCGGTCGATTTCCTCCATGACAGCCAAGTTTGGACGTGCTCTGTCACACACCACATTCACCACATGCACGGGAAACGGTTTCAACTCATTCAGCGTTTTGAAATAGGCAATAGTCTTCTCTATGACGTCTGCCTCAATCTCATCATAGATTTCGCGGTCTGACAACAGTTTGTAGAATTCACGCTGCGAAATGCGGTCACGCACATACTTGCGCCCTGTTTCCTTCACCACATTGCTGTACCAATCCGCCCCGTAATTCTTAAGCAGAATGTAAGCCTGCGAAGCATCTACCTGCAAGATAAAGTTCGCTTGCAAGTCCACAGGGGTGCCATCATCAGAAAACACATCGTCAAACTTCTCCTCATACTTCACAGGAGAGGTCTTGAACTTGACATTGTCCGTCGTCCAAGCAGCCCACTCACTGCCTTCAAGCAGTACCGACTTGCTAACCCCGCCAGAGCCAAAAAACCACGGCTTCTTCACAAACACCGCACACTCATCCCCATCCACCGTAGTCAAACTACAAGACGTGAATACTGCTGCAACACTAAAAACTAAAAATATCTTTTTCATAAATTATAAAATTACGCTGTAACAAAGGAGCCTGCTATGATGTATTTACGGCACCATTCTACTATATTTGCCGCAAAGGTAGGCATAATTAGTTAATTGAGCAAATTGGAAAAAAAACGTCATGCTTTAATGGCAAATTCATTTTAATCATCATTCAAAAAGATTTCCTCCTACATCTTCGCTTCCATATTGTCTGAACTATGATTTTAATGTGATTACTGTGATTATTGTGATTATTGTGATTTGTATTTTTTATTAGTCAATCGTTTGAAATTTAAACTTGTTTCACCAAAATTGATAAGCAACCCTATTTCAAGGTTATACGCTTCAAGATAATTGATTGCCTGAGCAAAATTTGTAGTTACAAGTTGAGTGATAGCCTTCAATTCAACAGAAATGACCCCTTCAACAAAAAAATCTACTCGCCGAGTACCAATTATGCAAAGCCGTTCCGCCACGAAAAGCCAATCGGGAAGCCAAAAAATCGTCGTTGTAAATGGCGACTAAGGTGCGACAAATGAGCAAATCTTGCTCCACATTTTTACGTTGCATCTGCAAAAAACATCATTTTTTGATATAAAACGCAGATGCATTGCAATTATTGTTTTGATTTACGGATATTTAAACGAAAAACATTTTGTCAATTGAAAAATAACATCTACCTTTGCACCCGATATTCGCTCGCTAATGAATGAGTGAATACGGACGGATGTTTGCTCGAAGTGAAAGAGCGAATACGAGTGATTAACAGATTAACAATAAGGAGATTAGATTATGAAAACATAAATTGATGCGGTAATACGCACATTTAAAATTGGAAAAGGCGTTTACTTATATTTTTGGCTTTTCGAAAACTTAGGAATTTTCAAAAACTACCAAGATTAATAAAGTGATAACGTTCACGCCGGTTGGTGTGGATTTTACTCATTTATTTGGTAGTAATGGCATCCTAAGGCCTCGAAAAGCGGGATAAATTAAGAGTTTTGTCCGCGCTTTTTTTATGCTGCGTATGAGGAAGGGCAACAGTTGTCCAAACAACTGGTATCAAACTTGGGGCAAGCCCTACATTGTCGATTTGAGTAGGGAAAAAGTTAAATATTAGTGTCAAATTAAAAATTAAAAAAAATGACAAAGTTTAAAAATGTATTTTTGCTGGCAGCGATGGCTGTTTCAGCGGTGTTTGTTGCTTGCGACAAAGAAAATGAGGAAGGTACCGGCGACCCTGCCGGTGGTAGTTTTGATGGTGTGATTACGGCAACAGTGAGTACCGGCGGTGTTTCTGTCGATACAGTAAAAGCAATGGCCGAGCGCGAAATAGATGAATTTTCGGTAGAAGACTATGCAGTGGCGATTGGAGCGTATAAAGATGGGAAATTTACACTCACATTTCCGAAAACGGTGACTGCTATCGGAAAAATACCTTTCGCAGACGAAGAAGGTGTAACGGTAAGCCCTGAAACACATAATTGTATCATTATTAACAGCATTTATGCATATAGTGGAGCGACCAAAGTTGGTGATTTTTTTTATAAGGCTGAGCCTAATACTGCTCAAACTGTTAAAATTGAAAACACCTGGTTTACATATGTGGACAGAGATGTCAGCATGACAGGCTCACATTCATCCACAACAGAAAATTTCATTACAACATATAATGCTTCTCTGAAAGCAGGATGGAACAGAATATATCAGATAACCAGACTTGGTACAGGGGAAATAACAACTACAAATACAAGCGGTCTGAGTCCGGAGTGGGTTTTTGAGCCTACGAATTGAACATAAATCCTTGCCGTTAGGTGGATTTTTTTTGTTACTCCGTGAGAAAGCATGCTTAACGG
>BBRT01000004.1 GCA_001417715.1 Candidatus Symbiothrix dinenymphae | reverse complement strand
TGATTTAACCACAGAAAAGCGTTTTACTTATGGGGAAAATCTGCATCTTGATACTTTGGGCAATGTTACTTTCGTGTCACTTTATTCTCAAAAATATGCCGACCTGCGTTTTCAAAAGCACAAAAACGGGAGCATAAATCTGTTGTTGGATATTCCCGAAATAAATTTGTTCCATTTACGCCCGAAAAATGAAACTTTACGAAATATGGGAGGATTTATGGGAATAGGGGTTGGCACAGAATACTTTTACAAAAATAATAAATCGCTGCAGCTGCGCGGCGATGCCATAATAGACTTTCTGGCACCTGTTCCCGCTCCTGTTGATTATTTTGCTCCCTATGAATCCTGTAATGCAGTAAATATGAGTTTAACGGATAATTTCCATATAAACAGATTTCAATTTGGATACGGATTGAATTATGCACACAACACTTGGATTTTGCACGGCGGTCATGACTATAACGATAATTTGGAAGAAAGCGAAGAACCTGAATGGGTTGAAAGTAAATGGGATACAAAAAATATGCTTGGCTTGGCTTTAAATGCATATTTTCGTTTTACCGACCATTTTTATTTTGGTGTGATTTATCGTCCGTCTTTTTGGGAATTGAAAACAAATAAAATAATATACGAACATTCTATCAGTTTCGATTTGATGTGGAAAATATATTTGAAAAAAAAAACATTTTGCTCAGAGCAACCCCATTTGTGAGAGTGAAAAATTTTTGCTAAATTTGCAGCATATTTAATAGCAATAGATAATGAAACAGTCAGTTAATATCAACGAAATTGAACGGCTTTATCCCGATGAGTGGATTCTGTTGGGTAATCCTAAAATCGACAAAATCAATCAGAAGTTTCTTGCCGGCGAAGTAGTTTATCATAGTCGCGACAAAAAAGAGGTCTGTTACCTTGGCAAACCTTTAATTGGCAAATATGACAAAACGGCACTGTTTTTTAATCGGGTCACGCCGTTATCAAACAGGAGCCTTATTGCAAGTCTTTTTCATCCCGTCACGCTATGACCTATTCATTCAACAGAGAACCCGTCAGCGGCGTTATTATTGTAACCGTTGAACTTGAGGACAGGCATAGTCTGAAAATGCTGTTAGATACAGGGGCATCGCGGACTACTATTGACAGTACTGCTCTCTATATGACTGAGTACCAATTCGGGAAAAATCTTGGAGTGGCAACGGTAGAAACAGCCAATGGGATAGTAGAGGTAGAAGAATATGAAACAGGCATTATTTCTTCATTAGGAATTGAGAGGAAAAACTTTTTCATTCAGGTGTATGACTTTCTTGCGCACGGAATTTTATCCGATTATGATGGTGTACTTGGTTTGGATTTTTTTGAAAATACTGTACTCTGTATTAATCTAAAAGAAAATACAATCACCGTCAGCAAATAACAGATGGAACACTATAAATACTCTGATTATTGGTTAGTCAACCGCGAGCCGGATTTGAACAACTTGTTTGATTTGCTTAAATTGCAGAATGCGGTGGCTAATTTTGTCAAAATTGTTTCGGGGCGCGATATTTCGGTGGAGTTTAAGGTGGGGGATGAGAAGTCGAGCATTGACAAAATCATTATTTCTGCCGATTTGAGCAATATTGATGCTACGGTGGGGTTGGCAATTCATGAGACTTTGTCGTTTGTTTATACTCCTAAGTGGCTGACTTCCAAGTTGGTGATGCTGGTGAACGATGATTATCTCAACCGCTATTTCATGGCAGATAACCCGCTCACATCGTCTGAGCGGTATCAAACTAAAAGGCGGTTCGTTGCCGAAATGGAAAATATCTACCGGCTGATTGAATATTGGCGGTTAGACGATTTTGCGATGCGCACCTCGCCGGGCTACAAGGGCTATATCGCGGAGGCGTATCGCTCGTATTTCACTCCAAACGAAACTGTTGCGATGTTTAAGGCGGAAGTGCAGACGATGAAAATCTTCGCGCCGGAGATACAAAGGCACAAATACACGTTCAGGTCGTTCCTAAACACGCTGTTGGTGCAAGTCGTGCACAGCGACAATTACAGCGCGATTTGCCAAAACACACTGCACGAATTAGATAGAAAAGATGAATGCACAATCATGTTTCGCATTTATCTGGAAGTGAAAAAATTGTTAGACATCAACCACATTGAGCGTCTGAAATCTGCCGAAGACAGCCTGAACCTGGCAATCGAAATCTGGGAAGCCATCAAAAAAGCGCAGAGCGTGATGGGCATCCTGATGCAGTGGGAAAGTGGCGAAGTGGCAGATGCGGTGCTGAAAGCCGTGAATTTGGATGTAGACAAAAAAGCCATTTCAGTAAGCCACAAAGAAGAACTCAAGCTGCTCGCCAACGATTCGAGCAACAAAAATCAAACCTTTTTCGACGGTCGCCGCATCAAAGTGATTGTGCTCAAAGACATGAACCGCGACATGATTTATTCGGGTCGCTACACGTTTTTCACCACCGAAAATCTCAACCCCACCCAAAATGCGGTGTCGGAGGGCATCCGGCTGGGCAATCAGCTGGCACGGCGCATCGCGTTTCGCAACAATGAGCGGCAAACGCACTTCTCGCGCCTGCAAGAGGGGAAAATTGACAAGCGGCTGCTCCATTCGGTGGTCTGCGGCAACGATGCCATTTTTTACCGCGACAAAGAAGAAACATTTCCGGCGGTCAATTTTCATATTTCCATCGACGGCTCGCACTCCATGGCGGGGACTTGCTTTTTGAAAAGCCTGAAAACAGCCGTTGCAATTGCTCAGGCGGGGTATCTAATCAAAAACATCAACGTCACCATCTCGTTTCGCTACCAAGTGGTGTCGGATGGGTCGCGACTGCCGTTGGTGTTGGTCGCCTACGATAGCAAGCACGACAAAATCA
Organism: Candidatus Symbiothrix dinenymphae; assembly: GCA_001417715.1. Classification (GTDB taxonomy): domain Bacteria; phylum Bacteroidota; class Bacteroidia; order Bacteroidales; family Azobacteroidaceae; genus Azobacteroides; species Azobacteroides dinenymphae. The sequence goes on along the minus strand of BBRT01000004.1, from coordinate 2,043 downwards.
GCAAAATCAAGCAGTTATTTCCTTTTTTGAAAGCATCCGCCGCCACGCCCGAAGGGCTGTGCTACTCCGTCATCACCGATTTGATTGAGCGCAACGCCACCGAAAATTCCGAAAACTACTTCGTCAATTTCTACGACGGCATGCCCTGCTTCATCCTCGACGAAAACTGCACCTACGAAGGCAAACCGGCAATAGAGCACGTCCACGATGAGGTGTTGCGCATGAAACGCAAAGGCATCCAAGTGCTGTCCTACTTCATAGTATCCGAAAAATGGCGCATGGAAGAAATAAAAACCACCTTCGCCGATTGCCAATACATGTACGGCAAAGATTCCAAAATGCTAAATATCAACGACTTGGGAGAATTAGCACGGTCGCTGAATGCGTTGGTGGCATAATTTTTTCAAAAAAAGCTCATAACTCATAACTCATAACTTTTTCGTACCTTTGCAGCCGATTATTAAAAGTTATAAACAAGTTACTAACAAGTTTTGTTATGAAAAAGATATTTTTACTTACGCTACTCGCTTTATTTGCGGGCAGCACAGCGGTGGCACAGACACCGACATTCGGCGGCGGTTCGGGCACATCTGCCGACCCCTATCTCATTACCTCCAAAGCTGATTGGGACGCTGTGGCGGCACAGGTCAATAATGGCTGGAATAATTATCAGGACAAGTATTTTGTGTTAACAGAAGATTTGACGGGTATTACAACTATCATTGGTACTAATGCCGGTTCGCCTTTTATGGGTAAATTTGATGGTTGGGGACATGAAGTGAATGTGAATATCACTGCTTCTTATGCTTTTAATGGGGTGTTTGGTCGTATTTCGAATAGCACCATTAAAAATTTAGGGGTAACCGGCACTATAACCGCCGCTTATTTCACCGAGGATGAGTTGCGTTATATAGGAGCCATTGTCGGTGAGGCGCAGGGGCGGAGCATCATCGAAAATTGTTACAACATTGCTAATATTGTATCTCCCGATGCTACCTCCATTTACTGTAGTGGCATTGCGTGGTTGCGGGGGAATGGCTCGGAAATCAATAATTGCTACAATGCAGGTGATATAGGAGGTGATGACGTTTTTGGTATAGCTTCAGGTTTTTCTGTGCAGACTTCTATTTCAAATAGCTTTGCAGCTAATGCCACGATGTCCGCTCGTTCCAACGGTAGTTTTAGAATAAGGGATAATAGTATTCGCAGCATTAATTGTTATGCTAACCAAGATATGACAATTAATGGTGTGAAGCCGACCAACGAGATAGGCACTGCCCAGCAAAATGGAGCAGATGCAGCACTTGATAGTTTTAAATCGCGAACATGGTTTGCAGCTAACTTGTCGACTTGGAATTTCACAAACGTTTGGGATATGCCGAATGATGATAACGGTACCACTAAGGGACTTCCGGTGCTCCGAAAAACCTACTGTAATAATACACCTCTACATGCCAGTTTTACTAAAAATGATTGTCTGCCCGGATACACTCCCTCGCCTCCGGAGGACTATGCTGTTCCGGTGGGTACTATCAAGTCTAATGTTAGCACAGCAGATGCTAACACTCGTGCGCTGGAGCTTCTTAATGTAGAAGGTCAAAAGAATGCTAATGATATATGCTCTTGTATTGAACTTTTCAGAAGTGTTGAAAAGCGCGGCACATTTACCAGAAATAATTGTGACCCGGAATACATCGGTTCACAGGTAACTTATATTGTTGCGGCGGGGAACCACACATCTACCATTAGTCAAGCCGATGCAGATAGTAAAGCCGATGCAGATGTTGCTGACAATGGTCAAGCGTATGCTAATACTTATGGCTCTTGCACGCTTCCCCCCGGCACTTACGTCAATGTAGAGAAGCGCGGCGACTTTACTCGAAATAATTGTATCGCAGGCTACATCGGTTCAACAGTACCGTATATTGTTGCGGCGGGGAAATACTTTTCTACCATTAGTCAAGCCGATGCAGATAGTCAAGCCGATGCAGATGTTGCTGCCCATGGTCAAACGAATAATATAACATCCCGCTCTTTTATTCC
>BBRT01000003.1 GCA_001417715.1 Candidatus Symbiothrix dinenymphae | reverse complement strand
ATTTTGATAGTGAGCACGCTGATGTTTTTCACAGGGATTTATGGCTTTGTAACCCGTAAAAACATGATTGCGGTGCTGATTTCGTTGGAGTTGATTTTGAATGCGGTGGAGATAAATTTTGCGGTGTTCAATCGCTATTTGTACCCCGAACAGATGGAAGGGATGTTTTTCACGCTGTTCGGAAGAGCCATCACAGCAGCAGAAACGGCTGTGGCACTGGCGATTATCATCAATGCCTTCCGCGCAATCGGGAATATTGATGTGAAAAATGTGAGCAGTATGAAACATTGATGTGAAGAGTGTCAATAAAATATTGATTTATGACAGAAAAAATAAGGGCAGAGAGAAATCGCACGCTGACGGTGGAAGACAGCGAACGGGGACTTTATTCTCAAAATTTGTTGACAGTTGAGAAGCTGAAAGCTAATCACAAGTTGTCTTTTTTGACGAATAAAACTATTCGTGCGGATTTGTTTGATGTGGTTGATATGCTGCCCAAAGGGGTTGCCGATTTAATCATTATCGACCCGCCGTACAATTTGACGAAGGACTATAATGGCTTGAAGTTCAGGGCATTAGACCAAAGTGAGTATCTGGAATATTTGCGCTCTTGGTTTCCCCGAGTGGTGTCGATATTGAAGCCCAACGGCTCGCTGTATTTGTGTGGCGATTGGAAGTCAACCTCCGCCCTGCAAACAGTGATGGAAGAAAACCTAACCATCTTAAACAGAATTACTTGGCAACGCGAAAAAGGTCGCGGTGCCTCGCAAAACTGGAAAAATGGCATGGAGGACATCTGGTTCGGTGTCAAAATAAAAAAGATTATTATTTTGACGTGGAGGCGTTAAAAATAAAGCGCAAAGTGAACGCGCCGTACCGCGAAAATGGGAAGCCAAAGGATTGGGAGGCAACGGAAAACGGCAATTTCCGACTGACCTATCCCTCCAATCTGTGGGACGACATCAGCATCCCCTATTGGTCGATGCCCGAAAACACCGACCACCCCACGCAGAAGCCCGAAAAGCTGATGGCAAAACTGATTTTGGCATCCTGCCCCGAAGGCGGATTTGTTTTCGACCCATTCCTTGGCAGCGGCACAACCTCCGTAGTGGCAAAAAAGTTGGGCAGAAACTACCTCGGCGTTGAAATCAACGAAGAATACACCCTCTGGGCAGAAAAACGAATCGCATTAGCCAATTCCAATAAAACGGTACAAGGCTATGTAAACGGCGTGTGTTGGGAAAGAAATTCCCTCAATTCGCAGAAAAAATGTGCATGAAAAGTTAAGAATTAAGAATTATTTATGGAATATAGTTTGTTGATATTGATTATCCCGTGTTTACTGTTTTTGTTTTTGGGATTGTTGGGTGGAAAATTGCAGCCGCGCACGGCTGGAATTATTGGTACGGCGGGCATGGCGGTTTGTGCTGTTTTGGCATACTGCGTGGCGTATCAGTATTTTTTCGTGGTTGGGAAAGTTGGTGGTGCGTGGGCACAACTTATGCCGGTCAATTTTGAGTGGTTGAAGTTTACAGAATTTTTGCATATCGACTTGGGCGTGCTTCTCGACCCTATTTCGGTGATGATGCTGGTGGTGATTACCACTGTTTCGCTGATGGTGCATCTTTACAGCACGGGCTATATGCACGGCGAGAAGGGTTACCAACGCTATTTTGCGTTTCTGTCGCTGTTCAGTTTTTCGATGCTGGGGTTGGTTGTAGCGACGAATATTTTTCAAATGTATATTTTTTGGGAGTTGGTGGGGTCGAGTTCGTATTTGCTGATTGGCTTTTATTATACGAAACCGTCGGCGGTGGCGGCTTCCAAAAAGGCGTTTATTGTTACGCGATTTGCCGATTTGGGCTTTCTGATTGGGATTTTGCTTCTTTCTTATTACACAAAGACGTTTGATTTCAGTCTGCTGACAGCCGACCATGCTTCGTTGGTGGTTAATTCGATGGCGGGGCAGTCGTTTCTTGGCTTGTCTGTTGCCACCTGGGCGATGGCGGGCATTTTTATGGGTGGTGCCGGAAAATCGGCGATGTTTCCGCTGCATATTTGGTTGCCCGATGCGATGGAGGGTCCTACGCCCGTGTCGGCGTTGATTCATGCGGCTACGATGGTTGTGGCAGGGGTTTATTTGGTGGCGCGTTTGTTTACGGTTTATTATTTTGCGGCACCGGATGTGCTGGAATTGATTGCCTATATTGGGGCGTTTACTGCGATTTTTGCGGCGATTATTGCGATTACGCAGACCGATATTAAGCGCGTGTTGGCGTTTTCGACTATTTCGCAAATCGCGTATATGATGTGCGCGCTGGGCGTTTCCGGCTATGGTGGCGAAGGTGGTTTGGGCTATATGGCTTCGATGTTTCACCTGTTTACGCACGCATTTTTTAAGGCGTTGCTCTTCTTAGGTGCCGGTTCGGTGATTCATGCCGTGCATAGCAATGAGATGGAAAAGATGGGCGGATTGCACAAATATATGCCCATCACGAGCCTGACGTTCCTGGTTGCTTGCTTGGCGATTGCGGGTATTCCGCCGTTCTCTGGTTTTTACAGTAAAGACGAAATTTTGGCGGCGGCGTTTGAAAACGGCACATTAGTGGGGCAGACTGTGTTTTGGACACTTTGGATTGTTGCCGGATTGACTGCATTTTATATGTTCAGGCTCTATTTCAAGATTTTTTGGAATACGCCTAATACGCCTACTGCCACCCCTAAATCCCCGCAAGGAGGCTTGGTGACGGCTCATGCTGTTAGTCGTGTTGCAACGACACATACTGTTGCTTCGGGTGTGAAGCATGGGGAGGAGCATCACGAACCGCACGAATCGCCTTGGAAAATGGCTTTGCCGTTGTGTATTTTGGCGGTTTTCTCCGTTTGTTCGGGTTGGATTCCTTTTTCGGATTTCATTTCCGGCGACCGGGCACCGTTCCACACGCATATCAACAACCATGTGGCATTGATGAGTGTTGGCATAGCCCTGTTTGGCATTATGGTGGCGATTGGTTTTTATTTTAGGGAAAGTCGCATTTCATCGTGCATTGCAAAACTCACCGGCAGACTTTACACCACCGTTTGCCACAAATTCTATTTGGACGAATTGTGGTACTGGCTGGCTCGGACGGTTGTTTTTCGCTACATCAGCGAACCAATCAAATGGTTTGACCGCCACGTCATCGACCATACAATGGACGGCTTGGCGTGGATAACGCAAAAAGTAGCGCGCGCCATTCGCGGCTTACAAACGGGTCAAGTGCAGTTCTACGCATGGTTCTTCCTGTTTGGCACGCTGGTGATTACGGTGTTGGTGTTGTTTTTGTAAAATAAATAATGTTAGATAAGTTTTAGAATTATTTGAAGACATAAAGGAAATGTCTAAGTTATGTGGACTTTTCCTTATTCTGTCCTTAAATGGTCAAGTCAAATACCTCTGTGAGCGGGATACGGCAAAAGTATCACGCTTTTTTCATGTCCAAATTTCAGAAAATCCAATAAAACAGAATAACCGCGTAGAAGGAAAGCGCAGGCGTTTTGCTTGCGCTTTTCTATTAAGGTTATGGAATATTTTTCTCTATCCACCATAGTACTTGTTCAATTATTCTTACAAATTATTTGCAAAAATAAAAACATAATTTTAAAAATATTTTGCTAAATCAAAAAAATATCTTTACCTTTGCGCCGTAAAATTTTAATAAAATAAAAGCATCATGGCAAAAATCACAGTACGCGACACGGAGATAACGGTTATCTCTGTTCACAATGAAGATTATATCTCGCTGACAGATATGATTAAGGCAAAAGACGGCGACTTTTTTGTAACAAGTTGGCTGCGAAACCGTAATACCTTAGAGTATATTGGTATTTGGGAGCAAGTGTATAATCCAAATTTTAATTATGTCGAATTCGACATAATTAAAAGTAAGGCTGGGCTTAATAGCTTCAGAATCAGTGTAAAAGATTTGATAGAAAACACAAACATTATCAGCTTGCAAGCCAAGACGGGGCGTTATGGAGGCACGTATGCGCATAAAGATATTGCGTTTGAATTTGCCATGTGGATAAGTCCCGAATTTAAAATATACATTGTCAAAGAATTTCAACGCCTCAAAGAAAACGAACAAAAGGCACTGGGCTGGTCGGCAAAGCGCGAACTTTCTAAAATCAACTACCATATTCACACGCATGCAATCGCCCAACATCTTATTCCACAAGCACTTACGGGCAAGCAAATAAATTTTGTTTATGCCAGCGAAGCTGATGTGCTTAATGTGGCGATGTTTGGCATCACAGCCAAGCAATGGCGCGATGCCAATCCCGATTTGCAAGGCAACATGCGCGATTATGCCACAATCAACGAGCTGATTTGCCTCTCTAACATGGAAAATATCAATGCCGTACTCATTGATGACGGGTTGGCGCAAAGTGAGCGTTTGGTGAAATTAAACCAAATAGCCATCCAGCAAATGAGCGTGTTGCAGGAAGTGGAAAATCGGAAAACGCTGCGTTGAAGATAGTGCTTCCCTTTGAGGGATGCTGCCGACGGCGGAATTGTGCAGTTTCAAAATAAAAAAGATGGGGTAAGTTCAATTAATAACTGCGAAAAAAAAGAATTGCCCAAAAATTTGTTTCCTAAAAAAGAAACTATTACCTTTGCAGAAAATTAGAATATGGACGGTATGAAAACATTTACGTTGGAAGAAATGACCGATAAACATATCGGCAAAATTTGCACCAAGCGTGGCATAAAAAATATGAACATATTATTATTAGGAGCAGGAGGACGAGAGCACGCTTTGGCGTGGAAATTGGCGCAAAGCCCGCTAACGGACTACTTATTTATCGCGCCCGGCAATGCGGGAACGGCAACGGTGGGCGTGAATGTGCCCATTGCGGCAACCGATTTTGAAGCAGTGAGAAATTTTGTGCTGACCAACGAAATCGGCAT
>BBRT01000002.1 GCA_001417715.1 Candidatus Symbiothrix dinenymphae | reverse complement strand
GTCCACAGGGCTAATGTGTGCCCCACATCGCGCAAATGTGTGTATCCTTTATCCTTCACGGCTTTGGCGATGGTGCCGGCATTATCACTGACGAGGTAGACAGGCGGTGCCTTCATCTTTTCTTCCGCCTTGTCTAATACTTTCGTAATACTTGCACTGTTCCAACTCTTTCCTACGCTTATATCCAATACATTTACATCATTGAATGTCAGTGCTTTTTCTCCTATTTTGCCTGCCGGAACACTTAACGTGAGAAGCATTTTCTCACTGGCAATCATCATGCTTTCATCCAATATTTCAGCATATCCCTCTTCATATTCCTCCGATTTGGATTCCTTGTAAATAGAATAACCGCTCTTTTCAACCCAATTCTTGATGCTGGTGTAGCTGGGTATCTTGGGCAGATTCCATTCAAAACGTGCATTGAGATAAATGAGCATTTTTCTCGTGGTTCTAAGTCCCAGGTGACAATGAACATACATTTCGACACACAATGAAACCAGCATGTCTGTATAGCCGTGTCGTGCAATGAGCTCGTGAGAATAATCAGCAAAGCTCCGCTTTTTTTTAACACATTCAGCTTTCAGTTGTGCTGATAACACTTTGCTCTTACTCTTGTGCAAATCCCTGCTCTTGGCAAGGTCTTTGTTTTTCTGCTTCTCTTCCCGCAACGCTTGACGGCAGGATTGCAACTCTCTCTCTAATTTTTCTTCGCGCTTCGTTTTCATAAATTGCTATTATTTAATTGTTTATAAGGCGCAAAGGTAGTGCTTTTTGATGAGTTTTGCAAATCCGTTTGCACACCCTACCCGTAGGGATAAAACACCGTTTGCGAAATAATAGCACCTGAAAAAAAGATTTAGCCCGATTGATAAAGAGCGAGAGACAAGTGGTATGATTGCGGATAGTCACATAAATTGATAGCGTTTATCACGAGGATCTACCAAAAATCAACAAAAACAGCTCTGTCAGCCAAAACTCTTTTCGCCGCTTTTTTCGTTCTGCTTTTGCTTTTTCGCCATAGACGGGGGCAAATGAAAATTCAAATCCGGCTTGCAATCGTAGTTCATGCTTAATCCGCGCATCTGTCAACGCTTCTTCATGTTTATAAATGGTTGTTGAAAATGGAAAAAATTGATAGCCGAGAGATAATTGCATGGTCGTTCTATTGGTTACAGCCCGCTTCCAGCCCAATCCCACATTGGTTAGCCATCCGGAATTGTAGTCCTGATAATTATCACTGAGCCAATTGGTTGACCCCGCTTCTGCGCTCAGCGGCATTCCAATATTCGCATATGTGAATAGACTTGGGAAAGTTTTGAAGTTATATCGCACGTCAATAAAGGCAGGCACTACCACCAGCCGCGTATTGTCATAACCGGCAAATCCAATGCCTGCGCCTAACGAAAATTGGTCTGTCAGGTAATAATTCAAATGGATGCCCATGTCCATCATTCGCTGTTGTTCGTAGGGATTGACGAGTTTATAATCTAGCGAGAAAGTGTTCTCTTGGGAAAATAGCGAATAGTTTGCAACTATTAAAAAGGCAAATGTAATAACCGTTTTTTGCATTCGTTTTATATCCAAATATCCATAACAAAGTTAGGCATTTTTTCATTACCTTTGCCGTTTTGTATCAAAAATTGATGAATGGCGAAAAAGTGTGCTTCCATAGTGTTATTGCTGCTGTTTGTTGGCTGTAGTCCGACTAAATATGTGCCTCCTGACTTTGACAATGCGTCACCCAAATTGAAGTTAAGCGTACGAGAACCCCATATTTGAATCAAAAAATAATTTTTAGGGCATTTATGCGATTCTCAGACGCTCAAAATGCCTTGCGTCACCCAAGTGTTAAAGTCAGGAAATGGATACCCATGTCCATCATTCGCTGTTGTTCGTAGGGATTGACGAGTTTATAATCTTCTTTTTCAGCAAGTTGCCAGCCATACCCTCCGGAAAAGAACAGCGAGAAAGTGTTCTCTTGGGAGAATAGCGAATAGTTTGCAACTATTAAAAAGGCAAATGTAATAACCGTTTTTTGCATTCGTTTTATATCCAAATATCCATAACAAAGTTAGGCATTTTTTCATTACCTTTGCCGTTTTGTATCAAAAATTGATGAATGGCGAAAAAGTGTGCTTCCATAGTGTTATTGCTGCTGTTTGTTGGCTGTAGTCCGACTAAATATGTGCCTGAGGGGCAGTATTTGTTGGAGAAAGTGGTTGTGAAGATGGACGACAGGGGGGTGGATGCGGGTGTGGTGGATTTGTATATTCAGCAAAAGCCTAATGCCTCTAAATTTGGCGTGCGGGTCTATAATATGGTGCCGAATGATGGAAATTTTATCAAACGGTTTATCCGCAAAATCGGGGAGGAGGCTGTGATTTACAACCCGACGCGGGTGTCGCAGTCGGTGGATGAAATCACGGAGGCGATGAAAAATTTGGGCTATCTGAATGCCTCTGTAGCCGCTCAGGTGGATACCGCCAACAAAAAAGCAACTGTCATTTACGCCATTCACAACGGCGAACCCTACCGCGTGCGCAACTATACGCAGGAAATTTCGCAGTTGCAACGGCGCGATTCCACCCGCAGCAATCGACAATCTACTCAACAGGCAAATCGCCTGCGTCGCCTCCGCACGTCCGCCCTCGCTGCCTTCACCGCACAAAATACGGCACGCATTAAGGAAGGCTCCGTTTTTGACTTCAATGTGTTGGAAGAAGAACGCCAACGGGTGACCGCTCAACTGCGAAATCGTGGTTATTATCAGTTTTCGGGAGCCAATTTGCAGTTTTTGGCGGACACGGCTTTGCAGACTAATCAAGTGGATTTGAAGTTGGTGTTGCGCGATTCTACCGCCATGGTTCCCTATACCGTGCGGCGGGTGAATGTCTTTAGCGGCTACGACCCGATGGAAAATTACACGATACGCGACTCGCTGGAGCAGGATAGCGTGCATATTTATTACAATTCGCCCAAGTTTTTGCGGCGGCGAATTATCCGCGAAAAGGTACTTGTGCAACCCAACCGGCTGTACCGCGAACGCAGCGGCGAACGCACCGTCAGCCTGTTTCAAGATATGAGCTGCGTGGCTCGTGCCGATGTGCAATATGTGATGAATAATTACCCTGATTCTACACTTTTGGATTGCAATATCTACCTCACGCCGGGCAATTTTCACTCGCTGCAGGCTAATTTTGGCGGCACCAACAAGGCGGGCGATTTCGGTATCGCCTTAGACGGCACTTATGGCAACCTGAACCTCTTCAACGGCTCCGAAATCTTCAGCATCAACCTGCGCGGAGCCTACGAATTTGTCAGCGCAACCTCCGTCAGCGGGCTGGGAAGCAATTACTACGAGTTGGGCGTGTCGCCTGCCTTGACTTTCCCAACGCTGCAACTCCCTCTGATTCAAAATTATGTGGCAGAACGCTACAATGCACAGACACAATACAGTTTTGGCTTAAATATGCAGCAGCGACCGGAATACACGCGCAACTTTTTCAACCTCAATTGGAAGTTCAATTGGGCGGCGCAAAACAGCCCGCTATCGCAAAGCCTGAGCCTTGTGGACATCAATTATGTGGAAATGCCCTACAAATCCAACCAATTTTTGGAATACCTGAACACGATTGTTGACCCGCTCACGAAGACCAGTTACGACAATATCTTCACCGCAGGCACCAATTACAGCCTGATTTACACCAACGCCAACATCGGACACCTGCGACAAAACCTCTACACCGTGCGCTTCAACGCCGAACTGTCGGGCAACATCCTCAACTGGGTTAGCGCAAAAACCAACGCCGCACGCACGGCAGACGGACAATACATGATTTTTGGCAACGCTTTCGCACAATATGCCAAAGCCAATGTCGATTTGGCAGAAACCGTCCGCCTCACCTCCACAGCCAGCGTGGCATTCCACTTGGGAGCCGCCATAGCCTATCCCTACGGCAATTCGGACATCCTGCCGTTTGAAAAACGCTACTATGCCGGAGGTCCCAACAGCGTGCGCGGCTGGAACACGCGCTACCTTGGTCCCGGCGCTTTCAATGGCGGCACACTCAACGACCCCACCACCCATGTAGGCGACATCAGCCTGCTCGCCAACGCCGAATATCGCTTCAAAGCCCTCCCGTGGCTCGAACCGGCGTGGTTCATAGACGCCGGCAACATCTGGACAATCCACGATTATGCCGACCAGCCGGGCGGACAGTTCAAATGGGACACTTTCTGGCACGAAATAGCTCTCGGCACAGGCATTGGCTTGCGCATCGACCTCACCTTACTCGTAGTCCGCTTGGATGTCGCCACAAAAATACACGACCCCGCCCGTCCCGCCGACGACCGCCTCGTGTTGGGCAAAGAAAACTGGTGGAAAAACTCTGCGATTTATTTTGCGATTGGCTACCCGTTTTGACGGCCATCCGCAATTGACAATAAAAAAAGCAGTCAATCTGTAAGCCGGATTCTGTACCTGAGCTCAGGTGTCTGTCATTTATCTCGACTTGCCGTCGCCGACAAGCTCCAGCGATCTACCCCCCGGCATCGGACGAGCAGCCCTACATGCGCCGGTGTACATGACCTTGCAACCCCCAAGAGGTACGGCTCTGCTCGTTACCAAGCTGACCGGTAAGCTCTTACCTCACCTTCTCACCCTTACCTGAAATTAAAAAAAACAGGCGGTTATTTTCTTCTACCTTACTCTGCCCTCGCAAACAGCCATCCGTTAGGTGGTGGGGTGCTCTGCGTTGTCCGGACTTTCCTCCCCTCACGGAGCGACAGACCGATTGACTACTTTCGCGCAAAGGTAGTAAATAGTTATGAGTTATGAGTTTTTTTTAAGTCTGTCATTGCGGGCTTGACCCGCAATCTCCTGAAAAGGAGCCGAGTATTGCCCAACATTCGATGTTAAACCTGTTAGGTCTTCGAGACCTAACAGGTTTTTCGAGGCATTGCAGGTCAAGCCCGCAATGACAGAACGGGCTGAAAGCCCAACATATCCCAGCCCGGCATCTCTTATGATTTGAACAATAAAACGGAAAAAGATTTCCAAAAAACGTTTTATTTGCTGTTCAAATTGATGGGGCAATTTGTGCAAACGGAGGTCAAAAGTGCCGTAGGTCGCGCCGATATGGTGGTCTGGTTGAAAGATACCATCTACGTCTTTGAATTTAAGCTCGCCGAAAATGCCACTGCCGAAGAAGCACTTGCGCAGATTGACGACAAAGGCTACCTCATCCCATACAGTGCCGGAACGCAGAAAGTGGTGAAAATTGGCGCGGAGTTTAGCCGCGCAGAGCGCACGTTAAGCCGCTGGGTGAGGGAAGATGTGGTTAAAAGATTAGCAAGATAAAAAATTATTGAGTTATACAGGTATGAAACTTAGTTGGAACAGGCGGCTTTCGTCCCACACTTCGTTGGCAATCGCCAACAATTGGGCGGGCGACAGGGCGTCAATTCGGCGATACACCTCCGCCAGACTGTCGTATCGGTCGAAATGCAGAAAACTTTTGCCCATGCCGAGTGCCGTGTTCTCTTTATTGTCGCTCGCCACGCCGAGTTGCCCTTTGAGTTGTTTTACGGCTGATTGAAATTGGGAGGTCGAGAGGGCGGTATCGCGCAACTTTTTCAACTCCTTGTGTATCAACGATGTGCAACGGTCTAAATCGCCGGGGTCGCAGGCAAAATAGATGTCGAACACGCCGGTGTCGCTATATGCCCCCAACCCGGAGCCGACGGTATAGACTAATCCGTATTTCTCTCTTAACAGCAAGTTCAATCGGCTGTTCATGCCCGGACCGCCTAACAGGTTGTTGAGCAGGGACATACCCACTTTTCGCTTGTCGTGCAAGCCAACTCCCTGACTGCCTATGATAGTGTGCGTTTGATGCAGGTCTTTGGCGACTTTTTTCTTTATAGCGGGGATGAGAGGGGGAGTGTTGCGGGTTTTGGCGGGGGGTTGCGGGTCAAGCCCGCAATGACAATGGTCGCAGTCGCGGTCATGGTCATGGTTGTGGTTGTGGTTGCGATTGGTTGCAAAATATTTTTCTGCCAGCCGGACAATTTTGTTGAAAGGCGTTTTGCCATAAAAATAGAAGACCATATTTTCGGGATGATAAAAGGTATCCACAAATTGGCGGCAGGAAGCGGATGTAAACGTGCGAACGCTCGCCTCATCGCCCAAGATGCTGTGTCCAAATTCGCTGCCGGCAAACAGCAGATTTTCAAATTCATCGTAGATGAGTTCGGCGGGATTGTCGCGATACGAATTGATTTCGTCGATGACCACTTCGCGCTCTTTCTCGATTTCCGGCGCGGGAAACATGGAATTGAACACCAAATCCGACAGCAGTTCCATTGCCCGTTCCACATCGTCCGACAGGCAAACGGAGTAGATAAACGTCTCCTCCTTCGTGGTGTAGGCATTCAGTTCGCCGCCAACGGATTCCATCCGGTTCAGGATGTGCCACGATTTGCGCTTTTTGGTACCCTTAAACAGCGTATGTTCAACAAAATGTGCCAAACCAAACCGGTCAGCAGCCTCATCACGCGTACCGGCATTCACCGCAAAGCCGCAATAAGAAACAGGCGAAACACTCGGCAAGTGAATGATTCGCAGCCCATTAGAAAGAGTATAAGTAGTATATTCCTGCATAAAAAATGTGTAAATAAAAATACGGCACAAAAGTACAATTATTTTTTTATTAGGCAGTCGTGCTCAGCCCATCTTTCAGGGCAAACGCACCAAAATTCAGTGAAATCTGCAATTTTGCTCCCGTCTGTTACCCCGTATGGTGGGGTGTTAAAAAGATGGATGTTTTATGAATATTGTTCGTTCATCATTTGTTTTTATCCCGTAGGGTGGGTTGTCAAACAGATTACAATCGGATGAAATTTTTGCGTTCTGTTTTTTATCCCGTAGGGTGGGGTGTCAAAAAGATTACAATCGGATGAAATTTTTGCGTTCTGTTTTTTATCCCGTAGGGATTGTAGCTCGGTAGAAAATCATACCTCACCTTCTCCCCGCATCCCGTAGGGATGCAACATAATCCGCAATCGGTTGCATCCCTACGGGATGCTGAAATGGGGGGCGGGGCGATTCTATTTTCTACCGAGCTACAATCCCTACGGGATAAAAACAAATAATGAACGAACAATATTCATAAAACATCCATCTTTTTAACACCCCACCCGTAGGGATTGTAGCTCGGTAGAAAATCATACCTCTCCTTCTCCCCGCATCCCGTAGGGATGCAACATAATCCGCAATCGGTTGCATCCCTACGGGATGCTGAAATGGGGGGCGGGGCGATTCTATTTTCTACCGAGCTACAATCCCTACGGGATAAAAACAAATAATGAACGAACAATATTCATAAAACATCCATCTTTTTAACACCCCACCCGTAGGGTAGGGTGTGCAAACGGATTTGCAAAACTCATCAAAAAGCACTACCTTTGCGCCTTATAAACAATTAAATAATAGCAATTTATGAAAACGAAGCGCGAAGAAAAATTAGAGAGAGAGTTGCAATCCTGCCGTCAAGCGTTGCGGGAAGAGAAGCAGAAAAACAAAGACCTTGCCAAAAGCAGGGATTTGCACAAGAGCAAGAGCAAAGTGTTATCAGCACAACTGAAGGCTGAATGTGTTAAAAAAAAACGGGGCTTTGCTGATTATTCTCACGAGCTCATTGCACGACACGGCTATACAGACATGCTGGTTTCATTGTGTGTCGAAATGTATGTTCATTGTCACCTGGGACTTAGAACCACGAGAAAAATGCTCATTTATCTCAATGCACGTTTTGAATGGAACCTGCCCGACATACCCAGCTACACCAGCATCAAGAATTGGGTTGAAAAGAGCGGTTATTCTATTTACAAGGAATCCAAATCGGAGGAATATGAAGAGGGATATGCTGAAATATTGGATGAAAGCATGATGATTGCCAGTGAGAAAATGCTTCTCACGTTAAGTGTTCCGGCAGGCAAAATAGGAGAAAAAGCACTGACATTCAATGATGTAGATGTATTGGATATAAGCGTAGGAAAGAGTTGGAACAGTGCAAGTATTACGAAAGTATTGGACAAGACGGAAGAAAAGATGAAGGCACCGCCTGTCTACCTCGTCAGTGATAATGCCGGCACCATCGCCAAAGCCGTGAAGGATAAAGGATACACACATTTGCGCGATGTGGGGCACACATTAGCCCTGTGCGTTGAGCGAGTCTATAAAAAAGTAGACGCTTTCCAAGCTTTCACCAAAGCGATAGGCAAGGTAAAATTTCGGGAAATAATGCGTCCGGTAGGCTACTTGCTGCCACCCAAACAGCGAACAATTGCCCGTTTTATGAATCTTTCCGCGAGTACCGATTGGGCAAAAAAGATGCTCTCCGCATTTCCCCGACTGACAGCGGGAGAGAAAAAAACATTCAAATTTCTCTTTAAGCACGTTTCAATCATCACCGAGCTAAACATCCTCTTTGAAGCCATTAACAGCATATCTAAAACATTAAAGAACAAAGGATTATCACACGAAAACATCATGCTCTGCCTTGCGAAAATGGAGCCATTACTGCTCTGTCCATGCCAAAGAGTGGCCGCAGTAGCCCAAGCCTGTATGGACTATCTCAACGAGGAAAAAGGCAAGTTGACGGACGAAAAAACGGTGTGGAGTGTTTCCTCCGATATTATCGAATCACTTTTTGGCGATTTCAAAGCTCGCAAGTCGCCTAATTCATTGAATGGGATTACCAAGCTGGTTTTTATAGTGCCACTTCGAACAAAAATAGATGCGAAGACCGGCATGTCCAGCATCAACTTCAAGAGCACCTTAGAAAACGTTTTGCTGAAAGATGTAGATACATGGCAAGAAGAAAATCTGACTGAAAACCAGACAGTTAAAAGAAGAAAAACGCTGTTGGCTTCGTAGGAAAAATGGAGAACGGTTTGAACACCCTACCCTACGGGATAAAAGGCTATGTATATTTGTCCCTACGGGATAAAACACCGTTTGCGAAATAATAGCACCTGAAAAAAAGATTTAGCCAAATTATGAACTACCTTGTTTTTTCAAAAAAAAAGTGTACTTTTGCAGCGCAATTCAACATTCGGAAAGCTGCCAGAGTGGTCGAATGGGCCGCACTCGAAATGCGGTGTACGGGTGACTGTACCGGGGGTTCGAATCCCTCGCTTTCCGCGTGAAAAAGATGTTAACCGGGGATGTGGTAGGCTCGCAATTCTTTTCTTAAAAATTTGGATTTTCCTCCGGTGTGTTGGTCGAGCAGTGCCCAGAAGGCGGGGCTGTGATTCATGTGAACGGTGTGGCAGAGTTCGTGAAGTAGCACATAATCAATCAAATGCGGCGGCAGTAGCAGCAGATAAAACGACAAACTGATGGTTTTTTTTGAGGAGCACGACCCCCAGCGGGTTTTGCTTTTCCGCGTTTGAACTTTCACGTATGAAAAGCCGCATTCGCGTGCCAACTCGGCTAATCGTGGGGGCAGCAGCAATTTTGCCTGCGATGCTAACTGACTGTCAGATGGTCGATTAACAGCCGCTGTTGAGGACTCTTTTCGGGCTGTTTCGCGCGCTTTCACTTTCTCGAGCACTTTGATTACACCCTCCCTGTTTTTTTTGAAAAACGACTCGGCGTAGGCAAAACTTCCGCCCCGTGGCACTGTCACAGCCACTTTATCCGGCTTGATGCGAATGATATATTTGCGGGCGCGGGGGTTGTAGCGAAACGCAATTGTGCCGAGTTGTTCGTCCGTGAGTGTTTTCTCCGATTTCATCTTTCCCCGTTCTTATTCAAAATGAAAAACCAGCGAAATCATGCGCGTTTTGCCCTCTGAAACAGCTGTGGTGTATTTGCGCAAATTCTCGGCAGTCAGGTCGGTGCGCTTATGGTCAATCATGTCTTTCAGCCCAAAACTGAAACGGAGCTCGGGACACACCCTGATAATCGGAAGATAATAATCGCACCCCAAGCCTACGGAAACCCCAAAATCCATCGGCTGCATATAAATAGCCTCATCCGTTTTTCGTCCCAAATCCACAGCCCCATACACGCCGGTGAAAATATAGGGGCGATAATTGTTCAGTCGCAGCGTGCGAATTTTTAAGTCCAACGGAAAGTACAGGTAATTCGACCGCACAGTTGATGTATAAGTTTCTTGGGTAGCTTGCTCAATAAACACAAACTGTTTGTCGCCAAAATTCAAAGAAGGCGAAAAGCGCAAGTTGAAAATAGGGTTCAAATACAAATCAGCCAGCAAGCCCACGCTAAACCCGGGCGAGTAGTCGGGGATAGTGGCAAACCAGGTTTCGCCGTCAGTTGCAACACCGCTATTAACCAACTGCACATCCTGCACATTCATCCCGATGGAGATGCCAAAATGATACAGTTTCAGGTCGCCGTATGGTTGATTGCGCGGCAACTGCTTCTGCGCCCAAAGATTGGTCAGCACAAAAACACCACCGAACAGCCATATCCATTTCGTCCTCATAACGGTGATATAAACGCAAAAAGCAGGGTTTTATTGCCTCAAAACATTGGTCGCCCGCCGCTGCCGCCACCCGGAGGCGGTCCGCCCTCGCCGCCGCGTCCACCACGACCGCCGCGCTCGCCGTTTTCAAAGTCGCTGGCTTTGGCTGCACCGGATGTCGGAAACATCGTGAATTTGTAGATGAAACTGCACATAAAATAGCTGGGTATGACGGTCGTTTCTGTCGTGCGGAAGCCGTTGGTGGTGGCTGCTGCCGACACGCTGTTGCGGTCTTGCAGGATGTCGTAGATTTGCAGCTTCAGGGAGCCTGTGCCGATGCTTTTGTTGAAAATTTGCTTCATCACGTAGGCGTTCCACATCGTTTCGGATATGTTGTAGCCTTCGGCATAGCCTCGCCGGTTGGTGAACGAAATGTCGGTGCTGAACGTCCATTTGTAGGGCAGATACCAGGTGGTGCTGTAGCCGCCGCCGAAATCGTAGGTCTCCTGATTGCTTGTTGGGCTCGCCGAATAGGAGATGTCGTTGTAGCGGATGGAGGCGTTGATGCCCATGTCGAACAGTTCGGAGCGGTAGTTAAACGAGGCATTGTTGCTTAGCGACAGGTTGGTCATCCGGTTTTTGGCGGCAACACCATTCAATGTTACAAACGAGTTGGTTTCGCGCATCGAGGCGTTAAAAAAATCGCTGACGGAAAACTTTTTGTTGCGGAACGGCGTGTTGAACATCCCGCGCATGTTGGTGTTCCAGTTGCCGTTGATGTTTTCGTAGGTCGTTTGGCGCACACCACCGTCAAGCATTTCGGTGACGGATGTGATGTCGTTGAGTGAAAATCCACCATTCAGACTAATGCGGTATGCCAATTGCGTTTCCGGCACGTATTTGTTGAATTGCAGGCGGATGTCGTTGGTGTATCCGGGCTTCAGGTTGGGATTTCCTTTTGTCCAGTTGGTTGGGCGGCTTTTGTCCACATAATTGCGCAATTGCGTGGCAGACGGCTGATTAGTTTCGCCTTCGTAGCGAAATTCCAATGTGGTGCGCTGTGCAAAATTATATCTGAAATTGACAGTCGGCGAAAAATTAATCACATCCTGAATGATAGGAGGCAGCAACGAATCGCCTATCATATTCGGCAAACGACCGGCGAAATCAGCAGCGATGGGGAAAGAAGAAAATTGCCCGGGTGATGGCTGATAAGTTCTGTTTTCCGAGTTGGTGGGGTCAACATTAAACCCCAGCGTCCAGTTGTATTTTTCACGTACCGCCTTGAAACTCAGCCCCAACCGCTGATTGGTTGACAGGCGCCTGGTGCTGCGGCTTAGCGAATCTATCAAGTCGGCGGCATTCAACGCATCAATATAATAGGTGCTATTAATATCTTCTGTTTCTGCCTGCGAAATGCGATACGAAAGTTGGATAAAATTGCTGCGCCCAATTGGCTCTACATACGAAGCACTTATCCGGTAATTGTCGGACAGGTTGTCGTTTTCATCACGCTGGTCGCGTTCTTCCATAGTGGTACGTATGTTGTCGTAGTAATCTTGCCTGTTCCAGAGGCTTTTTTCTTGGGAATTATTGCTATTGTAATTACCTGATAGGCTGAAACTTAACACACGTCCGCGTTTGTTGGCAAACCGGTGGGCATAGTCTAATTGTCCGCCAAAACTGAAGCCGGAGCCGACGTTCCACGAATTATTATCGGAGCTAAATATACTATCCAAAACGGTGCCCAAATAGAACCGATTCGACAGTTCCACTTCATGGCTGTTGCTCGTGTTGTAACGAAAATTGGGGCGAAATTTCAACTCGTTCAGTGTGTCGGGTTTCCATTCGATATTCATGTTGGCAGACACGTTTTTCGACTGGTAGAGGTTGGTTGTGGTTGTCTTGTCGAGTTGCGACTGAGTTTGTGCAATCGTGCTTTGTTCCACGCTGCTGTGCGAATTGTTGTCGGAGTTATTGAAGCGCACATCGGCGTTTATATTGAGTTTTTTTGAAAATTCTTTGTTGATGTTGAAGCTGGCATTTTGCGACTCTACGATGCCGCCACCGCCTCGCCGCATGCGCATCCCGCCAAATTGGTTGGCACCCAAGTCGGCGGCACCCATATTGTTGTTGTTGTTGGCACCCAAAATCAGGGTGGCGCGATCGCTGTTTTGCATGTGATTGACGAATGCGCCGCCCTGGTAGCGAAAATCGTCCGGCTCTGCCCTGTCATGTCCGCCGCCGAGTAGCACATTGCCCATCGTGCCTTTTTTCATTCCGGGGCGAATGGTCAGGTTGATGATGGTTTCTTCTTCGCCATCGTCGAAGCCTGTCAGACGTGCCATTTCTGACCGCTGGTCGACCACTTGCAACTTTTCAACCATCTCCGCCGGCAGGTTTTTGGATGCCACTTTCGGGTCGTCGCTGAAAAAATCTTTGTTGTCAACCCTGAATTTCTTCACTTCCTTGCCGTTGACGGTGATTTTGCCGTCTTTATCAATTTCCACGCCGGGTAGTTTTTTCAGCAAATCTTCGACCACCGCGTTCTCTGCCACTTTGTAACCGGCAGCATCAAATTCGATGGTGTCGCCTTTCACAATCATGTCGGGACGTTTGCCCTGCACCACCACTTCGCTCAGCATTTTGTCATCTTCGTTGAGATACAACTTGCCAAGATTGCGGTCGGCAGTCAGATTAACTGCCTGCGAAAGCGTATCATAGCCCAAATAGGTAATTCGCAAGGTATAACTGCCTTTGGCAACGTTCCTTAGCGTGAAAGCACCGGTCGCATTACTGACCACAGCGGCAACCTGCGCGCCATTTTTCGCATTGAGCAACGACACACTGCCCGCAACAATCGGCGCATCATCGGCCTTATCCAAAATTGTACCGGAAAGATTAGCTGTCTGCCCCAAAACAGCCGCAGAACAGAGCAAAAGCCCAAAAACACCACTAAATTTCTTCATCAGAATTTGTATTAAAACGGCGGCAAAGGTACAAAAAAAATTTTGCTCTATAATGTTTGATATGGGTAAATGACATGTATTTGATGGTAATCGACACATTAGGCGTAGGCCTATTGTTGCAAGATTCAAAAATAACCGCTATCTTTGCCGAAAAATTAATTGGTAATTGGTAATTGAACGATGAATGTTGAAGAGTTGCGTGAGTATTGTATTTCGTTGAAGGGGGCTTCGGAGGAATTTCCGTTTGATGAGGCTACTTTGGTGTTCAAAGTTGCGGGTAAGATATTTGGTATGGTGCCTTTGGATGAGCCGGAGGTGCAGATTTCGGTCAAGTGCAACCCTGAGTTGGCTATCGAACTGCGCGAAAGGTATTTGTGTGTCGAAGGTGCTTACCATTGCAATAAGAAATATTGGAACACTTTGTATCTCAATCGCGATATGCCCGATGCCGAAGTGCGCCGCTGGATTGCGCATTCCATTGATGAAGTGATGAAAAGACTGCCTAAGTGGGTGAGCGAGGAATATTACAGTTGGAGTATTGCAGATAAAAATTGTTATAGATGAAGGAGGATTGCGGATGATGAATATAAGGACAGCGGAATTTGTAGTGAGCAATGTGGATGTAGCACGATGCCCCCACGATATGCACCCCGAATATGCGTTTATCGGGCGTTCCAATGTGGGCAAATCCTCCCTCATCAATATGCTGACGGGCAAGAAAGGACTGGCAATGACCTCCTCCAAGCCGGGAAAAACGCTGCTAATCAACCACTTCCTAATCAACCACGAATGGTATCTCGTGGATTTGCCCGGCTATGGCTATGCGCAACGCGGGAAGAAGCAGCGCGACGAAATCCGCTCAATCATCGACACCTATTTGGAAAAACGGGAGGCGTTAACGAACTTGTTTGTACTGCTGGATTGTCGCCACGAGCCGCAACAAATTGACTTGGAATTTCTCCGCACACAAGGCGAAAATGGCATCCCGCTGGCAATCATCTTCACGAAAACAGACAAGATTTCAACCAATCAACTAAAAGAAAACACCGCCGCCTACAAGACGCGACTGCTGGAAGATTGGGAAGAACTACCGCCGATTTTTTTCACCTCATCGGAGCGAAATAGCGGGCGGGATGTGGTTTTGAATTATATTGAGAAAATAAATAATTCGTTATTGGAATGATGTGCAGGTGAAAGAAAATGTGTACTTTTGTGTGAAAAATAGTAATAAAATGACAGAAATCGAAGATAATATAGAGCCGGAAGAAGGGAATGAAAATGTAAAAAACGAAATTCCTTTTGACCCCAATGAAATTACTATCAATATTGTGCCGCGAACAATAGGGCAAATTGTTGATATGTTGCGCTATGGTGAAATATTGATTCCTTCTTATCAGCGATTGCCAAATTTGTGGAGTGAAAAGAAAAAAAGTCGGTTTATTGAGTCACTCATGTTAAGTTTGCCAATCCCTCTTTTTTATTTTGACGAATCTGAAGATAAAAAATGGCGGGTTATTGATGGTTTGCAACGGATTAGCACATTGGAACATTTCATAATTTGTGACGCTAAGAAAAATAAAAATGCCAAAACTATTAGTGGAAATAAACAGCCGTTAGTTCTTCAAAAATTGGAATTTAAAACAGAATTTAATGAAAAAAGATGGTCTGACCTACCCCGTGATGTGCAAAGAAGAATTGAAACAAATCAGGTAACGATAAACTTAATTGGAAAAGGAACTCCCGATGAGGTAAAATATAATATTTTCAGTCGCATCAATCAAAGTGGAGAAGAGCTAACGGCACAAGAAATACGGACGGCTCTTTTTCAAGGCTATAGAATTGATTTTATAGAAAAATTTGTTTCAGATAAAACAGATGCCGGTAAAAGTTTTTTGAAAGCTACCAATAATTCTGTTTCTTCTAAACGACAAGATGATTTAGATTTTGCTACACGATTTTTGAGTTTTAATATTCTTGGTTATGAAGAATATGAACCCGACATGGATACTTTTTTAACCAAAGGGACAAAATCTATTCCAACAGAAATAGAACAGCAAAAAATGATACTCCGGAATTTTCAAAAAGCGATGGATTTGTCTTTTAATATATTTGGAAAAGATGCTTTTAGAAAAACAGAACGAGTTAAATTTAAGTTTATCAATAAATCGCTATTTGAAATCATTAGTGTTCATTTTGCAAAACTTACTCAAATTCAACAAGACAAACTGATGCAGCAAAAGAAAAACTTTAGAGATGACTTCAAACAACTACAACAGGATGATTCTTTTTGGGCTGCTATCACAACAAGTACAGCAAGTAAAGATAAAGTAAAAAAGAGACATGATTTTTTTTCTGATTTATTAAATAAATACATAGTATGATACGAAAAGTTGAACTAAATAATTTCAAATCGCACAAGGAAACCAAATTAGATTTTTCTAATTTGACCGTGTTGTGTGGCGCAAACAGCAGTGGAAAATCTTCGGTTATTCAAGCCTTATTGTTATTGAGAGAGTCGTTTTTTAATAAATCTCAATTTGATTATTTGGACTTAAAATCCAATCCTGTCACTGTGGGTACAGCCAAAGATGCTTTATATCATTCCACTAAAATAGACAAAATTAAATTTGCAATAGATACTACAAATCAAAATATGGTTTTTGATTTTGAGATAAAAGACCCAACAAAAACGCTGATACCTAAGGCAAACCACTCTTTTGACCACAATCAATTAGATAAAGAACCTTTATTTGACAAAAATTGTCAATTTATAAGTGCTGCCCGCTTGGGACCTCAAGGCACCTATGTGAAGGATGATGTTGTGGTAGATGTTTACAATCAAATATCAGTAATAGAAGGGCAAGCTGAACATTTTGTTCATTTTTTGCAAAGGCATAAAGATGAAGATGTTATACCTGAATTACATTTAAAAAAACACATTAAATTTGCAGACCTTTTTTCTCAAGTGACTGCATGGGAAAGAGAAATATGCTCGGGAGTAAATATAATTGTTAAGGATATTGGAATATTGGGATATGAATTGAAATATCAATTTAACACAAAAGACGGCAAAACAGATGAGTTTAGTGCAAAAAATGTGGGGTTTGGTTTATCGTATGCGATGCCTGTTATTGTTGCAATATTATCCGCAAAGCCGAACGAATCCATCTTATTTATTGAAAATCCCGAAGCACATTTACACCCCAAGGGGCAGGCAAAATTGGCAGAACTAATCTGTTTAGCAGCACAAGCAGGTGTTCAAATAGTTATAGAAACGCATAGCGATCACATATTCAATGGAATACGAAAAAATATTGCCTCCGGAAAAATTGAAAAAGATAATGTAAAAATCCACTATTTTGAAATGGGGGATAATAGTGCTACTATTAGCACGGAAATCAAAATTTCGGACATCGGTCGTATTTTGAACCAAAAGAAGGGGCTTTTTGACCAATTTGATGATGATTTAGATGAACTTTTAGGATTATAATTATGGAAATACTCATTAACGAATTATCATTAACGGGGCAATTTGCAACTGAGACGCAATTTATATCAAAAGCATTATTACCTTTGAGTTCATTGCTTAAAGAATTGGATAATTCGCAAGATACGCTTTTGAAAAAACAAAATTTCTGGCAAGTTTGTGTTACACCGGCAAAGACATTGCACGATATTTTGACAACACAGACAGATGAAACGACAAGATTCAAGTCCTTGCTTGCAAATCTAATTGGTGAACCATTTTGGGAACGCAGTCAAAAGCATTTGGCAACAGATACATACCTGTATAATGGCACTAACCTTTACGGACAATCATTAGCCGAAACTGTTGAACGGGATAAAATCGTCATTTCGTTTGTTCATACTGACTTTGCAAGAACAAAGTTGTCTGTTGCAAAAAACACAACCGTTGTTGAAATTGATAATTTGTTTGAAAAAGGGCATTATATTGAAGTTGCATATCAACGCAGGACACTGTCGTATAGCAACTATTTTGAATGGAAATTTGAAAATGGGCAGTTTACTTTGTTAGATAATATTGAACGTTTTAGACAAACAAATAGAGCAGAACAAGGGCAAAAAGTTTATCAAGAAATTTCAACCAACAATTATTGGTATTTGGATAATTTGCATAAAACTCATTATGAAGTGTTTAATGCAAAAGCAGAACATCTTGGAGAAGCAAGTTTGCAAGGAGACCTGGATGAGAGTAAAAAAATAAATGGAAGAATGATAACTATTTGAAGTAAAATAAAATTAAAAAATTATGAACTGGTTTGAATGTAAAGTCAAGTATGACAAGATGATGGAGAATGGGATGGTGAAGCCTGTCACGGAGCCCTATTTGGTGGATGCGCTGTCTTTTACGGAGGCGGAGGCGCGAATTATTGAGGAGGTGTCGCACCTCGTGAGCGGCGAATTTGTGGTGACGGATATCAAGCGTGCCAAACTTACCGAGCTGTTTTTCAACGACAAGGGCGACCGCTACTACAAAATCCGGGTCAGTTTCATCACGCTGGACGAAAAGAGTGGTGCCGAAAAGAAGACCTCCTGCAATATGCTGGCGCAGGCTAACGACCTGAAAGAGGCAGTAGCCATTCTCGAAGAAGGTCTGAAAGGCGGCATGGCAGATTACGTCATCGCCTCAGTCACGGAAACGATGATTATGGACGTTTTCCCGTTCTCGGCAGACGAAAAAAAGACGCAATCGGGCGGAAAAGGGAAAAAACCGACCGTAGTAGAAATTGAGCCGGAAGACGAATGAGCATCGCAGCGCAACTCAATCGGCTGAAATCGGAACTTCCGCCTCATGTGAAGTTGGTGGCAGTGTCCAAATATTGTCCGGAAAGTGCCATTCAGGAAGCCTACGATGCCGGTCAGCGCATCTTTGGCGAAAGTCGAGCGCAGGAACTTGTGCCCAAACACGAGCACCTGCCCAAAGACATCGAGTGGCACTTCATCGGGCACCTGCAGCCCAACAAGGTGAAATACATCGCGCCGTTCGTCGACACCATTCACTCGGTGGATTCCGAAAAACTGCTGCAAGAAATTAGCGAGCAGGCGCAAAAACACAACCGCAGAATAAAGGTGCTGATAGAAATACACATTGCGGCGGAAGATTCCAAATACGGGTATAACCCCTACATGGGCAGACTTTTTTTGGAAAAAACCGATTTATCACAATTCGCAAACGTGGATATTATCGGCTTGATGGGCATGGCAACTTACACCGAAGATGTCGAACAAATCCGCAATGATTTTGCCGAACTCACCCGCCTGTTCACCAGATTAAAGCGCAACGCGTTAAAAGAAAACGCCCTGTTCAAAGACCTGTCAATGGGCATGAGCAACGACTACAAGTTAGCAATAGAAGCAGGTAGCACCATAGTGCGAATAGGAAGCAAAATATTTCAAACAACAAACTCATAACTCACAACTAAAAAGAAATGAATCAACTGACAATTGTGAAAATCGGAGGAAAAGTGATTGAAGACCCCACCGTGCTGGCGGCTTTTCTAAAAGATTTTGCGAAAATTACGGGCTACAAAATCCTGGTGCACGGCGGAGGACGTTCGGCTACAGATCTGGCA
Organism: Candidatus Symbiothrix dinenymphae; assembly: GCA_001417715.1. GTDB lineage: Bacteria > Bacteroidota > Bacteroidia > Bacteroidales > Azobacteroidaceae > Azobacteroides > Azobacteroides dinenymphae. The sequence goes on along the minus strand of BBRT01000002.1, from coordinate 56,901 downwards.
GACCAATTGGGCGTGGCAACAACCATGGTGCAGGGTCGGCGAATTACGGACAAAAAAACGCTCGACATCGCCGTCATGGTATATGCCGGCTTGGTCAACAAAACCATCGTGGCGCAACTGCAAGCCTTGGGATTGGATGCCATCGGGCTGACAGGTGCCGATGTGAACCTCATTTGCTCCACCAAACGACCGGTACTCGACGGGGTCGATTACGGCTTGGTGGGCGATGTAAAGAAAGTTAACTCGCAGGTTTTGAATGAGATGCTGCAACAACATTGGCTACCCGTGTTGGTGCCAATCACGCACGATGGCAACGGGCAATTGCTGAACACCAATGCCGACACGGTTGCCGCAGAAACAGCCAAAGCGTTGGCGTTCGATTTCAACGTGCGACTGATTTATTGCTTCGAGAAAAACGGCGTCCTAAGCGACGAAACCAACGACAACAGCGTCATCCCGCGCATCAACAAAGAAGAATTTCAACGCCTCAAAAGCGCAGGCATCATCACCGGCGGCATGATTCCAAAGGTAGAAAATGCTCTGCAAGCCATTGCAGCGGGCGTGAAGGAGGTCATCATCACTTCATCCGAAAATTTGAACACCGGAAAAGGTACGCTCATCAGCGAAATGTCGTTGCCGATTTGACCGACAATTTTCTTCCAATCTATCCCAATCGGGAGACTTCGCGGAGTTTTTCCTCGTCAATCACTTTGATTTTGCGCCCGTCCATGGCGATAATTTTTTCTTCAACAAAGGCGGTGAGTGTCCGTATTGCGTTGGTTGTGTTCATATTGCTCAGGCTGGCGAGGTCTTCGCGCGTCAGGTAGATGTTGATGGTGGCGTCATTGTCCAAGCCGTAACTGTCTATCAATAGGGCAAGGGATTCTGCCAGACGTCCGCGAATTTGTTTTTGGGTGAGATTGACGGTGCGCTCGTCCGCAATACCCAAATCCACAGAGAGTTGGTAAATAAAAAAGCGGCAAATTTCGTGATTGTTTTGCATAAATTGCATCACCACATCCATCGGAATCAGACAAACGGTGGAGGCTTCAAAAGCGGTGGCATCCGTCAGGTATTTTTCCTTTGCAAAATAGGCGCGGTAGGCAAAATATTGCACCGGTTTTATCACGCGCACTATCTGGTCGCGACCGCCCACGCCGGATTTGTAAATTTTTACCTTGCCCTCCAGCAGGCACATCAGGTGGGTCGGCTCGTCGCCTTCCTTGTAAATAGGTTGATTTTTTTTATATTTTTGCACAACCGCACTGGCACGCAATGTTTCCCGTTCCGCATCATTGAGCAGCCGCCAAACATCTTTCAAGCTGCTGGAAAAGTCAAGTATATCCTGTTTTTCAACCATTCCTATCTGTGTTTTTAGACTGCAAAGGTAGTAAATAGTTTTGAGTTATGAGTTATGAGGGCACATTTTTTTTGAATTTCACACAACAACAATTACAAACCACAAATTACGATGTCGAGTTCGTAATTTGTAATTTGTAATTTTTGATTGTTCCGCTTTTGATGCGGAGGCTCTTCGATTACTCCACAATCTTTGTAATTTGCCCTGCGCCTACTGTGCGGCCTCCTTCGCGGATGGCGAAACGTAAGCCTTCGCTGCATGCTACCGGGTAAATCAGTTCGATTTTGATGGTTACGTTGTCGCCCGGCATTACCATTTCGGTGCCTTCCGGAAGGGTGATTTCACCTGTAACGTCCAATGTGCGGATGTAGAACTGCGGACGGTATTTGTTGTGGAACGGCGTGTGACGACCACCTTCTTCTTTTTTCAAGATATACACCTCTGCTTCTACTTTGACGTGCGGTTGCACTTTGTTCGGGTGGGTGATTACCATACCGCGCTTGATTTCGTCTTTGTCGATACCGCGAAGCAACAGTCCTACATTGTCGCCGGCTTGTCCTTCGTCCAAAATCTTGCGGAACATTTCAACACCCGTTACAACTGATTTCTTACCGTCAGCGCCCAAACCGATGATTTGAACTTCCTCGCCCGTTTTGATGATACCCGTTTCGATACGACCTGTGGCTACCGTTCCGCGACCCGTGATAGAGAACACGTCTTCTACCGGCATCAAGAATGGTTTGTCCACATCGCGCGGAGGAATTGGAATCCATGTGTCCACAGCGTCCATCAGCTCCATGATTTTCTCTTCCCATTTCGGGTCGCCGTTCAAAGCTCCCAACGCTGAACCCTGGATAATCGGGGTGTTGTCGCCGTCAAACTGATAGAATGTGAGAAGCTCGCGCATTTCCATTTCCACCAATTCCAACATTTCGGCATCATCCACGATGTCCACTTTGTTCATGAACACGACCAACTTCGGTACGTTCACCTGACGTGCCAACAGAATGTGTTCGCGCGTCTGGGGCATCGGACCGTCGGTGGCGGCCACCACGATGATTGCACCGTCCATCTGAGCTGCACCCGTGACCATGTTCTTCACATAATCGGCGTGCCCCGGACAGTCTACATGCGCATAGTGACGCTTTTCCGTTTCATACTCAACATGCGCGGTGTTAATCGTAATACCGCGTTCTTTCTCTTCCGGAGCGTTATCAATCTGGTCGAAAGACTTCACTTCAGAAAGACCTTTTTTCGCTAATACCGTAGTAATAGCAGCGGTCAAGGTTGTTTTACCGTGGTCAACGTGACCGATTGTACCGATGTTAACGTGTGGTTTCGACCGGTTGAATTTTTCTTTTGCCATAACTTTATTTTTTACTGTATTTTAAAATGAATTTTCTCAAAAACTAAACTCTAAACTCTAAACTCTAATACCTAAACTCTAAATTCCGAGCCGGTGACGAGAGTTGAACTCGTGACCTCTTCCTTACCAAGGAAGTGCTCTACCACTGAGCTACACAGGCAGCATTGAGAGCGGAAGACGGGACTCAAACCCGCGACCCTCAGCTTGGAAGGCTAATGCTCTATCAACTGAGCTACTTCCGCAATGTCGTGTGGGTAGTGATGGATTCGAACCACCGAAGGCTACGCCAGCTGAGTTACAGTCAGCCCCATTTGGCCACTCTGGAAACTACCCCTACTTTTAGTTATTAGTGTATAGAGTTTAGAGTTTAGAACTTAGAGACTAAACTCTAAACTCTAATAACTACACTCTAAAATTGAGCCTCTTGAGGGATTCGAACCCACGACCCCGAGATTACAAATCACGTGCTCTGGCCAACTGAGCTAAAGAGGCGTTGCCTTTAGAGGCGAAATCGGCTGCAAAGGTAAAACAATTTTTTGAATTGCACAAATCTTTTTAAAAATATTTTTTTTTTCACTCTTCACTCATATTTTTTTCCTACCTTTGCACCATGTTTTACGCACCTGACATAGCAACTCTTTTGGTGCTTCCTGATGTGGAAGCGCAGCATTGCGTGCGTGTGTTGCGGCGGCAGGTGGGCGATGTGATTGATATTACGGATGGCAAGGGGTACTTTTATAAGGCGCGTATTGTGGAGGCGCATCCTCAACATTGTGCCGTGCAGTTGCTTGACACACAGTTGCAAGTTCCTGCTCGGTCAAATCGTATCGAGATTGCCGTTGCACCCACCAAACAGTTGGAGCGCATTGAGTGGTTTGCCGAAAAAGCGACCGAGATTGGCTTCGACAAAATCACGCTGTTGCAAGCGCAGCACTCCGAGCGGAAAGATGTGAAGACAGACCGCATCCAAAAGATCATAGTGTCTGCCATGAAGCAGTCGCTGAAAGCTACTTTGCCGGAAATTCAGGGAATGACGGCTTTCAGCCGGTTTATCAGGCGACCGTTTGAAGGGCTGAAGTGTATTGCGCATTGCAATCAGGGGGAGAAGCAATTGCTGACTACGCTTTTCGGGGGAAGCATAGAAATTATGCCTAATGTGTTGATTTTGATTGGACCTGAGGGAGATTTTAGTGAAGTTGAAGTGGAGGAGGCTGTGGCGTATGGATTTTTGCCTATTTCGTTGGGTGAAAGTCGTTTGCGAACTGAAACGGCGGCTTTGTATGCGCTGCAAACGATACATGTTATAATGTCCTTGAGGAAAGGAGGGATAACTCTGTGATTGTGTGTTATATCGAAAGAAAAACAAAGTTTGAGGTTAAAAAAAGTTAATTTTAAACCATTTTTTAGTTTTTCGTCGTTTTTTCATTGTTTTTCAAATAATTATGCCTACCTTTGCTGCGTTTTTCTTATGAAAGACGGAATGATTTAGTAAAAATTTGTGTTTTATACATTATATGTTATGAAAAAGAATATGTTGAAAGCAGTTAAGTTTTTTGCTGTTGTTGGCTTGTCGCTGAGTGCTACGAGTGCACTTGCTGTTGAGTACTCCCTCACGTTGCATCCTAACGGTGGGGAAATGGATGCCCCGCCGACATCTTATACCGGGGGGCAGACGTTGACTTTAACGGTACCAACTAAGGCAGGGTACACCTTTGGCGGGTGGTTTGATAATAGTAATTTGCAAGGGTCGCCAACGGTGTCGTTGTATAATTCTGCTACCGGACCGCAAGAGTTTTGGGCGAGGTGGGCAATCAAAAGTCCGTTTATGGAGGATTTTGAAGGTCCTACCAGTCAGGGAGTTGCCCTTGCCGATTGGTCGTTTCTGAACGGAACGCAAGTCAATAAGTGGCATGTCGGCACTGCGCCCACAGGCAATACTACTAACTCGGCTTATATCACTTCCGGTGGCACTGACGGCACTTGGAGGCATGAGTATGACAATGCAACACGGAGCACCGTGCATTTGTATCGCGACATTCAGCTGAGTGGGAACAGAGGTGATACGACGAACACCCTTTCTTTTGATTGGATCGGGCAGGGTGAAGCCGTGAATGATGTGTTATCTGTTTATTTGGTGCCTACTACCGGTGCTATCACCGAAGGGTATCCGATTTCAGGGGCGATGCCGTTGGGTACTTACAATGGTTCGGCGGACTGGCAAACAGAAAAAATTATCGTGCCTGCCGATAGCTCTATACAGCGGTTGCTGTTTACGTGGACCAACAACGACAATGCTGCCGGAGGTCCTGCTCCTATTGCTATTGATAATGTGTCTATTTACAAATCACGGAAAGTGCGCATCACGCTTGACCCTGACGGAGGAACTCTGACAGGGGGTGCTGATTTTTTAGAGGTGATGGAGGGTGATTCTGTCGGCACAAGTCTCAAAGACCCCATGAAGACAGGGCGTGTGTTTTACAGGTGGTATGATGGCGATGTGCCATACAACCATAACAGCAAAGTGCTGAGAGGTGATTTCACGCTTAAGGCTATGTGGGATACAAAACACTATCTTGTTAAATATGTTATGAATGGGGGATATTTTGATTTTGATGTCTCGGATTCAACGGACTTGACTTACATTACGGAGAAGCAACTCATGTTGAAAAATCCGGTAGTGGCAAGTGGAGACTCTATCTTTGTCGGGTGGTATAATACGCCCAACTTCACGTCGGATCAGGGTGGGGTCAAGGTGGAGTATATTGCTGCGGGCAGTACCGGTGATACCACCCTTTATGCCAAATGGTCTGAGGTGTATCACATTACATACAAATTGAATGGCGGCACAAACCCGGATGATTCCATTGCAACCTACATTATGGAACAAACGCCGCTTAATCTGCCAAAACCGACGAGAGAAGGTTACTCTTTTCATCAATGGAAATCGAATGGTGCTGTTACTTCCGGTGCTGATATACAAAAGGGGCATGTCGGTGATATTATTTTTGAGGCTGAATGGAACCCCGATAACTACACTATCACTTATCTAACGAATGGTGGAACAAACCCCGGGACGGAAGTCCGCAATTTCACCATCGAAAGTTCCGATATTATCCTGTTAGACCCCACCAAAACGAGTTCCGACTTTTTAGGCTGGTTCACCACCCCTGATTTTGTGGATAGCACTCGCGTGACCAAAATACCCGCAGGGTCGTCGGCTTCCGTCACTGTCTATGCCAAGTGGATTGAACGCTTTACCGTCAAATTTGATTTACAGGGAGGGCACGGTGCAGATGCGCCCACCGCCATTATTGACCCCATCTCGGTGTTAAGAGACGAGTTGCTTACTCAGCCACCCAATCCCGTACGCGAGCAATACACGTTTTATCGCTGGTTTGTGGATTCAACTTTTGCTATTCCCTGGAATTTTGATACAGACAGAGTGAGAGGTAATATAACTTTGTATGCCAGATGGGCTACTATTATGGCATCTTTTGACGATGACCTTACCGGCTGGACGCTTGTAAACGGGGGGGGGAACGATGCGGCTATCAACCGTTGGGTTATTGGCTCAGACACTTGCTACAGAGGTGCCAAAGCCGCCTATATTTCCAATGACGGTGCTACCAACGCCTATACTCCCGGCACTAAAAGTGTGGCACATCTTTACTATGATTTTGTCTTTCCTACTGAGGATGATAACAAGGCTTCCAGGCTTGTCTTTAATTGGAAAGGGCGGGGTGCGGCCGGGCATGATTATATGAAAGTGTATATTGGACCGGCATCGACTGCCTTTATGCCGGTGGCAAACAAGGAATTGGAGGCTACTGCGCTGGGACGCAGTGAATACAATGAGGCCGAAGCCTGGCAAAAAGAAGAAAACATATTCTTCCCTGTTGATTATTCGGGGCGCTCGATGCGGTTGGTGTTTTCCTGGATTAACGACGGCTCCACCGGCGAGGCTAACCCCAATCCGCCCATTGTGATTGATGATGTGGCGATTTTGGATGTGTCGCATGTGGCTGTTACCTTTGATGCACTGGGAGGCGTGTATTCGCCGACGGTGGTGGCGGTGCCTTACGGACAGACGGTGCCAAAACCAACCCGGCTGCCTGTTTATACCGGACAATACTTCCTCGGTTGGTTTGAGGACAGGGCGTACACTATTCCATGGGATTTTGACACCAGGGAGGTGACCCGAAATACGACGCTCTATGCCAAGTGGGTGCCCGCTATTGTGGTGTCTTTCAACGCACAGAATGGAACGCCGCTCTCGTTGGATACGGTGGCGCAAAATGCGAAGGTGCATCTGCCGCCAAAACCGGTCATACCCGGCAAATACCTCTACGGGTGGTCGAGATACCCGGAGAAGAGCGACCCTATATGGAATTTTGACCGGGACACGGTTACTTCCTATAACTTTACGCTCTATGCACATTGGGTGGAAGCGGTGGTCGTCACTTTTCATTCTCACGTTGCTGCGATGGATATTTATGACACTATCGCTATAAACAAAGTGGTTTCTCAACCGGCAGACCCGGTTCAGGTGGGTTTCTATTTTGAGGGTTGGTATGAAAATTTGGACAAACCGGTCCCCTGGCGGTTTACAAATATTGTGTCCACCAACATGACCATCTATGCCAAATGGTCTAAGAAATTTTTAGACGAAGATTTTGAGTCCGGCACAGGCACTGTCAATTTTAGTACAACCCAATACAATGGTTGGACGATTGTAAATAACACCGGCGCGAACGACAACAACTGGTGTGTGAGTTCGGGCACCAGCTCCGGACACGGGACACGAGCGGCTTACATTACCGATGCTATCAACAGTTCGGTTCCTCCCGTTCACTACAATATAAGGCGGCGGAGTGTGGTGCATTTGTACCGTGAGATTCATTTTGATGCTCAGGACAAAGATTTTACATACAAGTTGACTTTCGATTGGAAATGTTTTGGTGAAGAAAACAGGGATTATTTGCGGATATATCTGCTGCCGAAAGAGACCGAAATGCCACGCAAAAATGCGTCCGATGGCGAATTGGAAGCTCTGAAACCATTCCTGATAGGTGTCTGTGACAACCGTGAAGAGTGGGGAACGAAGTCTATTGTCCTGCCCGGAGGAAACCCTGCGGAGACGCCGGAGAGCCTCTACGACAAAGATATGCGCTTGCTCTTTACCTGGACAAACGATGCCTGGGCAGGGTATGAGAATTTTCCCGCGGCTATTGACAATATCCTGATTGTGGAGTCGCAGGAGGCGCCAATTCATATAGGGTCGCCCCCGACAGATGTAAAAGGGGTGGCGGCTGCGGCAGATGGCGTGCAAATTTTCCCCAACCCTGCTCACAAGCAGGTCACAATCCGCAATGCCGCCGGCAAGTCGATTGGTGTCTTCAACAGTGCGGGTGTAAAGGTGTTTGAAAAATTTGTTTCTACAGATGAAGAGTCGATTTCACTCGCTTCGTGGGCGGCAGGCGTGTATTTGGTGCGTGTGTCCGATGGCGACAAAGTGGTAGAGACTCTTAAATTGCTCAAAGATTGATTTAGTCATATATAAAAAGAATAAGAATATGAAGAAGCTGTTTAGTTTTTTTTCGATTGCGGTTTTGTTGCTCGGGTCTATGCCGGTGGCAGCCCAGCAGCCGTTTGGTGGCGGTGCCGGTACGGCGGCCGACCCTTACAAGATTTCGGATGTTGCCCATTTAGTACTTTTGGACGATAGTGCCGTAGCCGGACAAACTGCCGGACGATATTACAGGTTGACACGAAATTTGATTAACCCGAGTGACACGGTGACGTTTAGCATTGGTAGTGGAACCGCTCCTTTTGAAGGTTATTTTGATGGGGGCGGCTATAAAGTGAATGTTAAAATCACCGATGCTGAATCCGCCTCCGGTGCTGACTATGCCGGGTTGTTTGCTGCTGTGGACAATGCCGTTATCCATGATTTGGGCGTGACAGGCAGTATCAATGTGGTTAGCTTTATGTCAATTCATGTTGGTGGGGTGTGTGCCGAAGTGGTAAATGATTCTCACATTTATAATTGCTATAGTGAAGTTTCCATCAGGGTTGAAGCTCCGGATGCGATTTACGCCGGTGGGATTTGTGGGTGGATGCAGATGCGAGACACTATAACGAATTGCTTTAATAAAGCCAACATTATTGCCACCTCTGCCGGCGGGAATGTTTATGCTGCCGGAATTTGCGGAGTGGCGGCAGGCGACGGTTATGTCACCTCTTGCTATAATACAGGTGATATCACGGCTCACACTGAGCAGCCTTCTGTATCTGTGGCGGCAGGAATTGCCATGGACGGTGTCACTGTTAAGTATTGTTTTGCTGCGAATGCAAACATCACACAGGATGGGTTGCTTGGAGGCCGAATAACGGTTGATGGCGTGGCGGTGGATTCTTGTTTTGCCTTGGCGACTATGAGGTTGAACGGGATAGCGATGTCTTCCATCGACCATACAAGTAAACACGGAATGGACGTGTCGGCTACAACGGTGACTTCACCCAATTTTATCTACAATACTTTGAGGTGGAATAACACCGTGTGGTGTACAACACGACCCGTCAGCCTGAACCGGGGATACCCGCTTTTGTTTAATATGAAATTTAATGTGTTGTATGAGCCTAATGGTGGTAACGGGTCTCCTTTTACGGAAGTGTTGGCTTATGACGATGCTTTAACGTGGCATCGTTTTGGACCACCCACTGCCGACAAAGCGTTCCTCGGATGGGCAGAATCTCCGACCGGCACAGGAAAACAATATGCTGACGGGGCGCCTTTTACAGGTGATAGAGATGTGGCTTTATACGCCAAGTGGGGTGCCAAGCCGAGTGTCTTTTCTTTCGCTTTCAGGGAAGACCCCATGCAGCCGGGGGGGAAATTTACGGCGTTGAATATGACTACCAACACTCCTGTCAGTGCCGGTGGAACCGTGCTGCCATCCAATCGCGTCCGATTTACAATTGTGCCTAACGACGGGTATGAGGTGAGTGGCTGTGCTATTAACGGAACGTCCGTAGGTACTATTGCGACGGACACGATATTTGTTGTGAATGAAAATACGGTGGTGGTCGTTTCTTTCCGAATGAAAACGTATACCGTGAAGCATTATAGTGAGCTTGGAGTGACTCCGGCGGATGGCACTTACACGGTGAACACCCCGTATTCGTTTCCGGTTATCGCATCCACTTCGACTGATACCTTTTTGGGATGGTATAATAATATGGACTTGACCGCTACGCGCATGAATGACGGGCTGCTCGGCTCCGGCGACAAAGAGTATTGGGCGAAGTGGGCAAGGAAGCTCCCGTTTACGGAAGATTTCGAAACTTCAACCGATAACGTGCTTGCCGGTTGGTTGTTTGCGAACAACAGCGGACTCAATTCGTGGCATATTGGTGCCGGTGCCAGTTTCGGCAATGTCGGGAACGGTGCTTACATTACCAAAAATCGCGATGCCAACTATGGCTACGATGCCAGTTCTGCCACTGTCGTGCATCTGTTCTGCAATTTAGATGTGGTGGGCGGCGACACGCTACTCGTTTCTTTTGACTGGAAAGGGCAGGGGGTGCCCGGACAGGACTACATGGACGTCTATTTTATCAATTCTGCTACTACCGTTCCTCGCTCTGCTTCGATGTTGCCTGTGGCGGACAGGGTGGGGTCCTATGGCGGGTCTAATGACTGGCACCACGAAACTTTGTTGTTTCGAGTTGATAATCAGTATAAAGACCGCCTGGTGTTTACCTGGCGAAACGGTGGTGTTTCCGGTCTTGAAGGTGTGCCCCCGATTGCTATTGACAATGTAATGGTGAACAGACCTGTCGACATAAAAGTAACATATAATACCGATGGCGGTTCATCCATACCGGATGCTGTCCTGCGGCAGGGGATGGCTGTTTCTCGACCGACCGATCCGGCGAAGTCGGGGTATGTCTTTTCCGAATGGATAGTTGACGATAGTAACGGTATTTCCTACAGTTTTGATGCCCCTTTATTACATGATACTACGCTTACTGCCCGATGGCTGCCCAGAGCTTACAGTATTGCATACGAATTGAACGGCGGCTCTTTCCCCGATACTCACAGAGAGCGATATAACATAGAAGACTCCCCCATAGACCTGACTACTCCGGTGCCGGTAAAGCCCAGTTACTCGTTTGCAGGCTGGCAGAATGCTGCCGGTGTTCCGGTTACCGGGATACCCACCGGGTCTTCCGGTGATACTGTCCTGTATGCGCAATGGGCTCCGAAGCCGGAACCCATTACATACGTCTGGAATCATGGACGTCCGATTGTAGGGCTGCCTAATCAGCCTGCAACGTATATGCCGGACGCCACTACACCCATATACCCTGCGGAACATGATACGTATCCCGATTCAATTTACTTTGTCGGTTGGTATGGTAATGAGGGTATGACGGATACGCTGATAACCAGTTTGCCTACCGGCGCATTGGGACCCAAAACGCTTTATGCCAAATGGGCGCGTATAGCCACAGTGAATGTTTTGAGGGATGATAACAGAGTAGATCCTGTTCTGGTAACAAAAGTAGAAACTTTTGAGTCTAGGCCTTACGATTCTATCGGCTATTGGACATTTGAAAACGGAAACCAACCCAATTTCTGGCTGGTGGGTACTGCCACAAAAAGAAGCGGGGACAACTCGGCTTATATTAGCACCGGTGATGAGTATTTGAACGAGTATGACAGAACGAAGGCAAGTGTGGTGCACCTCTATCGCGATTACATTCTCCCTGCGCGGCACGACACTGTCTGGAAGTCATATCATCATTATGTGTTGGTGAATGACGGGAGCGGAATGCAGACGCAGTCGGGGCGTGATACCATGCAACTAAGGGTTGGAACCACCTATACGCTCTCTTTCGATTGGAAGGGGTATGGTGAAACCACGAAAGACCGCCTGGAAGTGTTCATGGTGGATACGGGTGCGATAAAGTCTAATCCTATTGCCGGCTCGCCTCTGGTGGAGGCTACCGGTGTGCACTTGTTGGGTACCTACAATCAATCGACCGGGTGGAAACATGAGCGTATTATATTGCCGCATTTTACCGACACGGTACGGTCGCGCTTCGTCTTCTCATGGAAAAATGATAACAGCAATGGCAATCAGACTCCGATGGCCCTGGATAATATTCGCGTGGATGTGTCGGATGATATGACTGTCCTTTTCGACCCGGTGCCGCTGGGGACTACCGATAGTCGATTTGATAATCTGAATAGGGCAAAATTAGATACCGTCATCGAAGGCTGTGTGGTAGCCTTGGCTAACCTCCCGCAAAATCCGGCTACTCCCGGCTACATTTTTAACGGCTGGTATGATGAGAACGGTGTCGTGTTTGACCCCACAGCGCCGGTGTTCCGCAATATCTCGCTGCGTGCCAAGTGGACGCCCATCAGATACAATATCTCTTATGAGTTGGGAGGCGGCACAAATCCGGTTGATGCGCCGTATTTCTACACCACCGATGCCGCACTGCCACTGAGAACCGGATCCAATTTTGCCTTTGAGCCGGTCAGAGAGGGATATACGTTTGTGGGCTGGACGGATACTATCCCCACGCACAGCACTGTTGCAATTACTTCCATACGGCGGTTCAGTTTAGGAGATACTGTCCTGAGAGCTACTTGGCAACCGATTCCATACCTGATTAGATATACGGATGGAACCACTCCTTTCGCAGAAATGAACTATGTGGTATCGACCAGCGCGCAAAGTTTGCTGATACCGCCGCCGAAACCCAATTACCGCTTTGACGGGTGGGTGGATAATCCCGAACTGCTCGGTCCGGCCGTCACTTTGTTGCCGCCGGGATCGATAGGCAACAAACAGTATTGGGCTCGGTGGATTGCGCAGTTGTTTAATGAAACATTTGACACGGATGCGTCCATGGGCGAATGGTATTTTGAGAACGATGGCCAGACTAACTACGACCACTGGGTGATAGATGCCGGCACGTCCGCCAATAAATCAGCACGGAGTGCTTACATTTCCGATGATGAGCAAAAAACGTATCATTATAATTCGAATAATGGGCGTAAGGTGCATCTGTGGCGGATGGTTGGGTTTGAATCGAGCAGAGACACCACGTTTACGCTGGCTTTCGATTGGAAGTGTGTCGGATACACCCCGCCGGGTGAATTCACTGAACGGGATTATTTTGACGTTTTCTTGCTGGATGAGGATAAACCTAAACCGGTGGTCGGTACGGAATTGACGCCGGCGAACGGGGTGGTGCGGCTGGGGCGCTACAATGGACAGCTTAATTGGACTAATGAAGTGGTTATCATACCCAAAACGGCTGAAAATTCTACCAAAACATTGGTCTTTACATGGAAAAACGCAGGGCTCGGAGGCTCTTCTCAACCGGTGGCGATTGATAATGTGTCGGTGGGACGCTCTAAGAACGTGACCCTGATTTTGGATACGCTACCCAATGAGCCTCACTACCGGGTGGTGGAGAGTTTGGAAGGTCAGGTTATCCTTAAGCCGAGCGACCCGCAACGGGACGGCTACACTTTTGGCGGCTGGTTTGTGGGTGAGGACGAGGACGAGGCTGTGCAATATGATTTTGCCAAGCCATTGTTGCGGACGGCTACTCTTACTGCCCGATGGGACCCGCGAACGTGCGTTATCCTGTATCACATGGATGGCGGGCATTTCGCGAAAGTGTCCGACAGTATTGTCAATTTTAAACCTACGGACGAATTGACTCTGCGGAATCCGGTCAGAACAGACGGTTATGCGTTTGTCGGTTGGTACACTGCGCCCAGAAACGGGGTGAATCCAAGACCGCTTTCGACTATCAGGCGGGGTACTACGAAGGATTTGGACTTGTATGCCTGGTGGGCTAAAACCTATAACATTCACTTCGAGTTGAATCAGGGAAATCCGCTACGCGATACCATCTATACGATTGACAGCCGTTTCAAACTGCCCCTGGCGGTGAGACCGGGTTACCTCTTTTCAAACTGGTATGAACGCGACGACCAATCGCAGGTGGATAGCGTGGTTGGCGTGAAACTGGCCGCATTAGGGCAGTTGGAAGATAAAACGTATAGAGCCAAGTGGACGCCGGTGGAATATCCCATCACCTATCGCCTGAACGGCGGTACTAATCCCGTGGACAGTTTCAAGGTGTATACCATCGAAGCGGAAGCGGAGTTGAAAAAACCAACCCGTTCCGGCTATTCGTTTGCCGGATGGTACACTAATGCGGATGTGACCGGCTCGGAACTGAAAGTGATTCCGGTGGGCAGCATGGGTGCTGTCACGGTCTGGGCGAAGTGGAACACCATCCCCTACGACCTGACTTATGTCTGTGCCCCCGGCGAAAATCCAACTCAGAATCCAACTTTTTACACCACTGACCACGATACGCGTTTGGAAAAGGCTACGCGGGTGGGATACACATTTATGGGCTGGCACTACGATGCGGCTCTTACGCAATTGATTAGCCCCGATTTGGTCACCATCCCGCAAGGCACTGTGGGAAATCGTGTCCTGTATGCCAAGTGGGAATTAACGAGGTACCCCATTACTTATATGTTGGACGGTGGCAGTTTCAGTGCCCCTAACGACCGTATCAATAGTTTTCTCTGCGATAGAGATACTATCCTGAAAGCACCTGTGAGGCAGGGTTTCAACTTCATGGGGTGGTATAACAGTCCGAATATGGAGGGTGCCCGCTGGGACACTATCAAAAGGAACAGTTGGTGTGCGCCGCTGACGATTTATGCCAAGTGGCAACGTGCTTTGAGAGTCTTGTTCGACTCGCAGGGGGGCAATCTCTTCGACCCTATCGAAGGGCTTTCTGCAGGGAATAAAATTCCCATGCCACTCGAAAACCCTGTGCGGATGGATGAGGAAACAGGTAAGTATTACTATTTTGGCGGATGGTTTAAAGAGAAAGAATGTGTCACGCCGTGGTATTTTGACACCGATGTGGTAACGGGAAATACGCGCCTCTATGCGTGGTGGGTGGTCTTTAAGGATGAATTTGAAGCGGATAGCGATGAACTCTTTTTCGGTTTGGATGAGGGTTGGATAAATAAATCTGCCGGTCAAACCAATAAATGGTATATCGGGGAGGCTACCAAAGCCGGAGGAAATCAGTCGGCTTACATCTCAAGCAATGACAGGGACAATGTTTACACTGCTCGCGACCCAGAGAGAAACGAGTACCCCTTAGGGGGTAGCATCGTGCACCTCTACCGTGATATTGTCTTCGGAACTTCCACTCGGGGAGCTTATACGCTTTCGTTTGACTGGAAGGGTATGGGCGAAACAAGCAACGATTATATGCAGGTCTTTTTGACGGATGTGTCGGTGGAACCCCGTGCAGGCAGAGCGATTAGCTCGTGGGCACTCGGCAAAGGTATGTATAACGGCAAGCACGAGTGGCAGCATGAAACTATTGCGTTGGGCAACTATTTTGGAACTACGCAGCGGTTGATATTCACCTGGATAAATGATAAAAACGGTGGACAGGACCCTCCCATCGCTATTGATAATGTCATCATCGTGGCTTCCGAACTGGATTTTGAAGTGGGACCTGCGCTTTCCGGCTCCGAAGGCTCCGAAGGCTCCACCGACGTAGCGGTGGTGGCAACAACGGGCGTGCAGATTTATCCCAATCCGGCAAAGGACGTGGTCATCATCCGAAACGCCACCGGCAACACGGTCAGCATCTACAACGAACGAGGCAATATGGTGTTCGAAAAAGTCATAGCATCCAAAGAGGAAAAGCTATCCATAACATCCTGGTCTCCGGGAGTATACCTCGTGCGAGTAGCAGAGAAGGAAAACCTCATCAGCACGCTGAAGTTGATTAAAGAATAATAACAATATAATACAACAGAATTATGCCTAACGAACAACAGGAAATTATCAAACAGAATGCTTATGTCGAGTCAATGCGCTACATGAGCAACGCGAAGGAAACCTTGCAAAAAGCACGCAAGGAGGACAATTTTTATGCCGACCAGAAGTATGTGCGGTCGGCTTGTGGCACTGCCTACAGCGGGATGCTGCTTGCTTTGGATGCCCATTTGAAACTCAAGGGGGTGGACATGCCTACGAAAAAGCGGCGGTCGATTGAGTTCTACACCGCCAATGTTGGCAAGTTGGATGGCAAGTTGCTCAAAGAGCTTAATGCCGCCTATAGCATTTTGCATCTGTCCGGCTATTACGATGGCATACAAGTCGCATCAGTGGTGAAAGACGGCTTTGACCTCGCCTACAGCATCATCGAACGCATCAAACCCGACCATGTGCCGGAAATGCCGGTGCGTTCGCCTAAATCATCGCTATTGAAGCAAATGATGTCTTTATTTATATAAACAATTTTAATACAACAAATTATGCCTAACGAACAACAGGAAATTATCAAACAGAATGCTTATGTCGAGTCAATGCGCTACATGAGCAATGCGAAGGAAACCTTGCAGAGAGCGCGCAAGGAAAACAACCGGTATGAAGACCAGAAGTATGTGCGCACGGCTTGTGGCACTGCTTACAATGGGGTGTTGCTTGCTTTGGATGCCTATTTGCAGCTCAAGGCGGTGGAAATGCCTACGAAAAAGCGACGGTCGATAGAGTTCTACACCGCCAATGTTGGCATGTTAGACGGCAAGTTGCTCAAAGAGCTGAATGACGCTTACCAGATTTTGCATCTATACGGCTATTACGATGGCATACAAGTAGCATCAGTGGTGAAAGCAGGCTTTGATGTTGCTTTCCGCATCATCGAACGCATCAAACCGGAGCATGTGCCGGAAGCGCCGGTGCGCTCGGCAAAATCATCGCTATTGAAGCAAATGATGTCTTTATTTATATAAACAATGTAATACAACACGATTATGCCTAACGAACAACAGGAAATTATCAAACAGAATGCTTATGTCGAGTCAATGCGCTACATGAGCAACGCGAAGGAAACCTTGCAAAAAGCACGCAAGGAGGACGATCATTATGCCGATCAGAAGTATGTGCGTACGGCTTGTGGCACTGCCTACAATGGTGTGCTGCTTGCTTTGGATGCCTATTTGAAACTCAAGGGAGTGGAGATGCCCACGAAAAAGCGGCGGTCGATTGAGTTCTACACCGCCAATGTTGGCATGTTAGATGGCAAGTTGCTCAAAGACCTGAATAAAGCTTACCAGATTTTGCATCTGTCCGGCTATTACGATGGCGTGCAGGATGCTATCGTGGTGCGAAGAGGCTTTGAGCATGCCTACAGCATCATCGAACGCATCAAACCGGAACATGTGCCGGAAGTGCCGGTGCGCTCGCCTAAGTCATCGCTATTGAAGCAAATGATGTCTTTATTTATATAAACAATGTAATACAACACGATTATGCCTAACGAACAACAGGAAATTATCAAACAGAATGCTTATGCCGAGTCAATGCGCTACATGAGCAACGCAAAAGAAACCTTGCAGAAATCTCGCAAGGAGGATGATCATTATGTCACCAAAAGGCATGTCCGCAAGGCTTGCAACACGGCATACAATGGGGTGCTGCGCGCTTTGGAAACCTATGTGCAGCTCATGGGGGTGGAAATTCCCCAGAAAAAGCGGAAGTCGATTGAGTTCTACGAGTCTGTGGCGCAATCGGACGCGATGTTGAGCATGGAGCTTGATACCGCTTACTTCGTTTTCCATCCATGCGGCTTGTGTGATGGCATACGGGATATAGAATTGATGGACATAGGCTTTGAGCATGCCTACAGCATCATCGAACGCATCAAACCCGACCATGTTGTGGAGGCGCCTTTGCGCTCTGCTCAAGCTTCTGTTTTTAAGCAGATGATGGCATTATTTTTTTGAATTTAATAATTAAATATATTTTTGATATGAAAACAATAGTATTTTCTAAGTGGGGCAGGCGGGGTAAGCCTGCGGTGGCGGTGCTCGTTGGAGCTTTGTGGTTGAGCGCTTCGGTGGGCTCGCATGTGGCGGCGCAGTCCTATACTCTTACTCTTCAGTCGAGTTCCAATGCTCCGAATGTGACTCTTCGAGCCCATAGTAATAGCCTCTCCGGGTCGCCTTTGATAGTCCCTCCAGCAACCTCCGGGAATATATCGGTCGGTACGGACGTTTATCTGACGACAGGTGGTGCTATTTCTGGATATACTTTTCTCACTTGGACGGTAGTCTCCGGTGGTGCTAATATAGTAGCTCCTAATCAGAGCATGGGAGCGCATTTTATCATGCCGGCCGATAATGTGGTTATTCTGGCAAATTTAACCCCCATACTATATGCGATGAGCTACCAGAGAGGGACTGCTGACCCTGCGAGCGGGCCTGCGGTTATGCCTTGGATTGACTATAAAACACACGGTACTGCTTATACCGGTTTACTGGCCTCCCCGACTAATTTAACACCTCCTTTGACCAAGGTCGGATATACTTTTGCCGGCTGGGGGAATACTGGAGGAACGGCGCAGGTTAATTGGACCGCCGATTCACCACAGGATTTTTACCCTCTTTGGACGGCTCGACGTCACACCATTAACAGGGCTGTGAATGTGAATCCGCCTCTTTCTATTCTTAATACTAATCCTGCTCATCCTGCTTATACTAATCCTGCTAATACTAATGTTGATGCATGGTCGCTACAGGGCAAAACCGGTACCAACCATGCTTCCAATCAGCCAAATACAGATGCGAAAGTTTATCTTAGCGCCGCAAACATTACCGGTTTTAATTTTCTCTACTGGACAGTTGACGGCGGTGCTACAGTGCTTCCTACTCCGACTCAACAAACGGATGCTTATTTCCTCGTGCCGGCCGGTTCCGGTACCACTGATGTGAATGTTACGGCTAATTATGCGCCCGTCGAATACACTATAACTTATGAGAGGGGCAATGCTGACCCGGGTAGCGGACCCGCGTCTATGCCTGTCTATGACAGCAAATACCATGATGTGAACTATTTTATACGCGGAAAAGGCTCTCCGGCTAACTTTACCTCCTCGCCTTTAACACGCGTCGGATATAACTTTACAGGGTGGACAACTACTTTCGGCGGAGCCACCGCGCATAATCCTAATACTGCGTGGACTACCAACGCGAACGCTACCTTTTACCCGCACTGGACGGCTCGAACTAACTATACCCTCAACTTCGACGTGGATGGTGGTACCGGTGGTGGATTTTCGGGTATGACCGGACTCACTTATGATGCTCCTATAACCTTACCCAGTGCTACGTTACAGAAACCCGGTTGTTCGTTTGTTGGCTGGGAGCATCCGAACGGCACATTCTATGCGCCCAATGCGAGTTATACGGTACTCGGAAGTTTTACCTTGAAAGCTCGATGGGATTATGTTGTAGCTTACAATGGCAATTATCATGCCTCCGCCTCACCCACTACAGAAACACTGGCTCGGAGTGCCGACGCCGGTGGCTCTACGGCTACTCTTAACAATGGCTTGAGTGCCGACTCAACCTACACCATACTGGGTTGGTACGATGCTTCCGGTAATCTGCTCGCCTTGGGAGATGTATATAAGCCCACAAACGTGACGGCTCCGATACAGGCTTATGTGAGAACACAGGCTACGGTCAAGAAGGACAGGATAACGTTCGAAGGCAATGGCTCCGATGCCGGCACGCCGCCTTCGGACGTCTTCGTAGCGCGAGGGCAGGCTTACACGAATGTGGGTCCAACCAACAATCCCAACGGCTTGTCCAGAGCCGGTTACAGCTTTTTGGGATGGAGTCCTGCGTTTGACGATTCGGTTTCTGTTTCGATTCCTGCTACCCATAATGTCGATCCCCAAATTTTGTATGCCGTGTGGAAACCCCTAAGATACAGAATCACTTATATAGTTGGGGCTAACACCACGCCAGCGCTCTCAGGTGATTCTATAACTCATAACGGTACTCAGATAACTATAAGACCTGCCCCACCTGCACCAATCAATATGACATTTGACACGTGGAACACTGTACCGAACGGGACGGGTGTGAATTATGCTCCCGGTGATCCTTACACCACTAATGCAAATCTTACACTGTATGCTGTGTGGAAACCTGTGGCTTACACCATCCAGTACAATCTGAATAACGGTAATGTTGGGGGAGGACTACCGGTAAATTCTCTTTCCACTACCGGTAACAAAGTACATGGAGCGTATTATACGTTTGCGGGAGATCCGGGTTGGAATCGCCCCGGCTTTTGGCAAGACGGCTGGTCTTTTTCAAATGTATCCGGTACTCCTAAACAGTACGATTTTGGAGCCGTCGACATGCTTACGTATTATGATATCAATCTTCCGCCGAGCGGCATCCATACTGTCTATGCCCATTGGACGCCTGAACTACATAAAGCCCGAACCATCCTGGGTCAGTTTGCTTCCGGAACCTCTACCATTGATGGAGGCTCTGAAGTAGATAAGATAAACGGTGTCGGCTCGAATGTGGTGGCCGGACCTGCTGATGTGGGGTATCTCTTTTCGCACTGGACGGTGAAGAACTTTACGGGAGAAAACCCCCTTCTAAGCCCCCTTGACAGCGGTAGTTTTAGCAATAGATATGCGGCGAGTACCGTTTATACTATTGGGCAAAGAAACGTAGAGGTACAAGCCGTCTACAAACCGGTTACGCAAACGATATCTTTTACTGCAAGTATGCCGGCGTATACCATAAGCGTTGGCGGAGTGAGTCCTACTCTTACTTATCCGGGTACTGCCGGTCAGACACTACAACTGGAGTGTCCGACCCCTGCTGCCACCGATACGTTTTTAGGGTGGTCCTACAATGCTGGCCATATACCCCCCAACCAGATATACAGTCTCACTGCCACATACACCATTGGAACAACCGGTGCCACGGTAATTGCCCGTTATGGACCGAGGTCTGCTATGACGGTGGTTGTTTCTCCCCCACAGGCTGCGGTAGCCAATACAGGAATGGTGGACGGTACCACTTCTGCTACAAAAGCGGGCGGCACGGAGGTGCAATTGACACGTCCAACGGCAAGCGACCCCGGCTATCAGTTCGATAGCTGGGCGGTAAATGGTCCCTCATACGGTAGCTTTATTCTTCACCCCGGTACCGCTCTGCCGGACTCTTTTCGCTTTGCACCGGGTAATGTTACAGGTAATATTACTGCCCACTTTAAGATGCGATTGCGCAGAGGACCGGCTGTTACCGGAGGACAAATTGACCCCCTCTTAGCCCGAGATGTTTACTATTCGTTGGGTGCTGTCGTCAATGTCACGGCATATCCGGCCTCCGGATATCGTTTTGACCAATGGACGCATGGTGCAGGAGGTGCTGTTTTAGGTACTACTAATCCGCTTACTGTGACGATAGCCGACACCATAGTGTGCGTTGCAGAGTATGTTAAAACATGGACTTTGACGACGGGAGTCAATAATTTGTCCGGTGGTTCGGTTGCTGTCACCACAGCGCCGTCGCCGCTCTCCGCTCCCAACTACGATAACGGCGCAGCAATTGCTGTTGAAGCGACTGCAAACTCCGGCTGGCGTTTCTCACATTGGGCTAATGGAGGTACTACGGTTGGTACTCTTCCCACCTATAGCACTACTATAAATAGCGATTTAACTTTGACAGCTCATTTTGAGCATATCTATAAGGCTACGGTGGAAGTATATCCTCCCGGTTCCGGCGTTGCCGGCGCACTATTGACAGGGGCACCCGACACCATTTTGGCGACAGCGACAACTTACGCTATAGCGAATATCTTTACAGCAGCGCCCAATGCCGGCTATCACTTTCTTAATCAATGGAACAATGCCACATTGGGTCTGGTGGGTATTTCCGGTTTTACCCCGAGCACCTCATATCCAACACAGGCTATACAGGCAGTGTTTGAAGAGGACCACAAAATAACGCCCCGTGTGATGAATTCGGCTGATGGGCTGCCACACGGGACAGTGCAGAGTGGGGGTGCGACTGTTGCCGGTCCCGGTTTGAGTACGACCGCCACGTTTAATCATAACCCCCCCCCCCACTGTATATACTTTTACTGCTGACCCCGGTTATGAAATTGCCGAGGTGTGGGTGAATGGTGCGCTGGTCGGTGCTCCTACAAGCTATACATTTTCTACCGATGCTATTATTGCAGGCCCGCAGCATACCCTTGAAGTAAAGTTCCAAGTAAAGCGATTTAGGGTTAGGGCGCGCATATCCGCCGGATTAGGCTCTACTGTGCCTGACACTTCGCAAATTCAAGTGGGGATTTTAGGCGGCTCCCTGATGTATACGATTACACCGGCTCCGGGTTACGAAATTGCAACGATTAATACCGGAGACGGTACAGTCTTTCAGTCTCAACCTAATCTGGTGCCTGCAAGCGGCAGCAGCACCACCTACACGTTTGTGATGAATAATCACGCGGGTATGGATTCGATACTCGAAGTCGGGTTTCAGCCTATCAACTATAACATTGAGTATCACGGGACTCCCGCGAGTATTGGCGGTTATGGGAATGTTACATACGGCGGCAGTCCGCCACCGGCTACTTACAATGCTCTCACGCCGGCATTCACCCTGCCGACGGCGGCGGCACCCCACCTTATGCAACGTCCCGGTTACAATTTTGTGCGGTGGCATGATGCCACGCCGAGCGGTACTGTTGTAACGTCTTTTAACCCGGCTTCGGTTAGCAGTTATCTCACCAAGCATTTCTACCCGGAATGGGACTCCATACCCTACACCATTCAATTTCAGCTCCATGGGGGGATTCCTATTGTCGGCATGACTTCTCACGGCGTCTGGTCTGATACCACCTTTTACATTACCACACCGGGCTTCAATTTGCCTAATGTCAGCAGAATGTCCCGACCCGGCTACACGTTCACCGGTTGGAACAACAGTGGTGGAAGTTCGGTCTCTTCTATACCGGCTCACCATGCCCAAAACGAAGTTTTTGATGCCCAATGGCTTGCGAATACGTACAAGTTGAAATTTGACAAAAATACGACCATTCCCGGGGCGCAAGTGACTGCACCCACTATCCCCTCCCCTCCGGATCTGCCCTACAAGGTTGTGTCTTATGATGCAGCGGTAGGTGAATTGCCGGGAGACTTCGCGAGCGCTTGGACAGCTACTTGTCCGGGCTACACATTTAAAGGGTGGCGAACAGCTGCCCTCTCAACCGTCGGCTCTGTGTGGACACAAAATACGATATACGCGGTTGCCCACGACACCACGCTTTATGCCTGGTGGGCGCCTCGCAAGTGTGCCGTCAACTACGACACGAACGGCGGAACTTTACCCGCGCCTTATGGTGATTACAGAACGGCTACTTTTACGGATTCGTTCTCGGTGGAGTGGGGGCTGTCAAGCCTGCCAACGCCCACGCGAAGCGGTTATAATTTTGACGGCTGGATGAGTAATGCGGCTCTTAACGGTAATCCCGTAACAAGTATCCCGGACAATTGCGGCACCTGCCTCTACGACACATTATTGTATGCACGATGGACACAGGCAATCCCCGTAGTGCAAAGTTTTGAAACGGTTTCCGCCGACTGGCATCTGGCGAACGGTAGCCAAGCGAATACGTGGCATAGGGGTACTGCTGCCGGCGGAACTGCGGCGTCTTCAGCGCTTTATATTACGAATAATGCAGGCACGGGCGCTTATGCTTACGACCAGCTCCTAAGTGTGGTGCATTGCTATTCCGATATTTTGTTCACCGCGGCACCCGGTAAAACCTACTCGATAGGCTTTGACTGGAAATCCAACTGCCATCCTGCCGATGGTTTGGAAGTCTTCTTAACGAGCACGACAACAATACCTGTGGCGGGAACACGACTGACTGCAAACGCAAGCACAACCCTTTTAACTTCGCACGGCGGCAACTCCAACGGATGGCGATACAAGCGGTTTGTGATAACGGGCTACACTGTGGATACCCCCAAGCGGCTGATATTTACCTGGTACAACTCTGCCGGAAGCGGTAGCACAGTCCCCATCGCTATTGATAATATCTCCGTCAGTGTGTCCGATTCTATTCCGATTACACTTCAGACGAATGCCAACTTTACTATTTATGAAAACCAACAGCATGCAGGATGGACAGATAATGGAGCAGGCATGCCTACCATAGTGGGTACGAAAGTCGTTAATGTAATAGAGGGTCCTGCTTTGGAACCACTTCCAACGCCATTTCGTAGAGGTTATGCCCATGTCGGTTGGATGAGTCAGGCAAATCCGCCTCAGCAGTACATTCTCTATCCGAGCTCACCGCCCGATTCGCTATTCTATCCGGGTGTTATCATGGATGCGAAGTGGGCACTACTCCCGTACGACATTATATACCATCATAATGGAGGTTACTTCGAAAGCCCCTTTGTCGGAGGCCCCCTCTACGGCAATCGTAATTATACTCGTCTGGGACTTCTTGGACCGGACAGTATTACGCACTATACGATTGTTACCGATACCGTCCTGCATCCGGCGGAACATCCGGAAGGCAAAGAGTTTTTGGGATGGTACACCGACCCCACTCTGGCTAACCGTCTTGGTAATAACGATGATGCCTTACATAGCACCGACAATCGCATAGGTCAATTGGATGTGTATGCCAAGTGGAAAGACCCGCTGATTTACTACGGCAGTCTTTTTGACGGGCATTTGATTGATGCATACCTCAACAACCCGAATGAACCCGACGACCCGCTTGATACCGTCCGCCCCTATTCTTCCCGAGTAGGTATCCCCAACCCGCAAGCGCTTAAAGCGGTCAGAAATGGCTACACGTTTGCCAGTTGGAACCTGCTGGGAGGAGTGCCGGTTGGTCCGATTCCTCCTGTTTCGGTGGGTGCGGCTCCCGACACTACGGTGTGGGCAACGTGGACTCGCGTGGAATATGAAATCAAGTATGTGATGAACGGGGGAGCTTTTCGAGACCCCTTAGGGCTGAGCGGCGGAAGGCGCGACAGCGTTCTGACCTATAATATTGAGCTCGACAGTGTGTTGGGGCATCCCGAGAAACTCGGTTCTGTCTTCGACGGCTGGTACTACAACACGGTACGCGGCACTACAGGCTGGGGACCCGGGTCGAATATGGTCAGGATTTCTGCGGGTGGCGACACTATCAAAAAAGGCAACTTCGGCGATACAACGGTCTATGCCAAGTGGGATCCAACTCGCTGGGCTATCAACTACGAGAATATGCAGAACGGCTATTTTAGAGGTACTACACATCCTACATACTATACCACCGACGTTGGCTGTATCCTGGAAGAGCCCGTGCGCAGTGGTTACGCCTTCAATGGCTGGTACATTACTCTCTCCGACCCGCAATCCCGGGTAGTGGAGATACCACCCGGTAATGCAAGGGCTTACACTCTGTATGCCGACTGGATTGCCGGCGCATTTACGGAGACTTTCACAGAGCCTTATGACGGAATTAGTCCTGTCTATCACGATGATTGGCGGGTGGTGAATACACTCGGTACTGAGTTTCAAACGAATATCTGGAGTATTAATGCTTCCTATAATAACAGTGATGACTACTTCTCCGGCAGTGCTTATATTACTACACCAACTTTGCCCGGTCTCGCGGACTATGACCGTAGTGTCCCCAGTGTCGTGCATCTTTGGCGAAATATAACTATTCAGACGGATTCTATTTTCATCATTTCTTTTGACTGGAAGGGTGGAGGCGAAGCCGATAGGGATTATTTGAAGGTGTACCTTGCCAATGCTTCGCAAATCCCGCAAGTAGGCTCTCTTATTCCGGAAACCACCGAGGGCTATCAGCTGATTGGTCAATACAGCAACCAAAGTGCCGGATGGAACAAAGTGATACAAAAATTGTATTTGTCGCGCGCAGACGTCGGCGTAGCGAATGTGCCAAGAATATTGGTGCTTTCCTGGGCTAACGATGCTAATAATAGAGGTGAATCGCCTTCTGTTGCGATTGATAATGTGTCTATCAAGCGAAACGAGCATGTGCCCGTCTATTTTGACAGCAAGAACGGTTTGCCGGTGATAACGCAACCGGTATTGCAGGGAACGTCTGCCGTGTATGTGGCTCCGACGCAGACCCTTGCCCGCCGAGATTATGTGTTTGAGACTTGGATTGATTCGCTGACCAGAGAGCCGTTTCTGGTGAGTGATGTGGAAATCCTGGATACGACCTGGCTATTGGCTAAGTGGGGATTGCAGCACTATCAGATTAACTACAATATGGGTGGCGGGCGTTTCAGAATACCCGGCAACGGTGGTCTGTATGGCGAATCCGGCGTTAGGGACAGTGTCGGCTTCTTTACGGTTGAGAGTGAGTTTGTGTTGCCGATTCCGGTGCGCACCGGGTGGCTCTTTACCGGCTGGACGACCGGCGGAACGCAGATTGATGCCATCCATGCGGGAGCTTGGCATACTGACATTAACTTAACTGCCAATTGGCGGCGTCACACCATTACCTATATGCTGGACGGCGGTCAGTTTCTTAATCCGGCTGTGGATTCGATTTCGACGTATGCTTATGATAGTGTAACGGTGTTGTCGCAGAATGTGGTGAGAGATCAGTTTGTCTTTGACGGTTGGGCGGATGCCGACCCCCTGACACCGCCGTATCTGTACACTACGATAAAGTCAATATCTGCCTATAATGCGCAAGACACTGTGCTATGGGCAAAGTGGTTGCGTGCTTGTACGGTAAGGTTTAATACGCTGGAAGTGAGTGCCACTCCGGTGCCGGACCAAATTGTGGGACGAACACGCCATGCCACCAAACCATCGCCCGCGCCGACACTTACCGATTATGTCTTCTTCGATAATTGGTATTCCGATACGGCTTATACGCAACGGTGGGATTTTGACAGCATACCCGTATTGAACGATACTATGTTGTATGCCAAGTGGGGGCATATTGATTTCCTGGAAACGTTTGATGCCGGCTCGCCCTACCTTGCCGATTGGACTTATGCCAGCGAAGGGCAGCCCAATAGATGGGTGAGGGGTGGAGCCACTAATCACGGTGATGTCCTTTCTGCCTACATTACTAATGATGCTACCGGGGCAAACAATGCGTATGATATGGAACGAGCGAGCATATCGTATCTCTATCATGATATGAGAATGCCTGAGGCCTCCGAAGATTTTCTGCTTTCCTTCGATTGGCGGTCTGCCGGAGAAGGTAGCACAGTTGTAGGAGAAGGCGGCACAGTTGCCGGAAAAGATTATTTGGCTGTCTATCTCGAAAATCTTACTGTGACGCCTGTACCAGGGCGGAAAATCCCCTCTGCTACCCCGATTGGCGTTTTTGGCGATTATGGTAAGGAACGTGCCGGATGGCATTCGCAAGAGGTCATTGTAGTGCCTCATGAGAATGCCAACACCTATAAGCGGTTGATATTTGCCTGGATAAACGATGACCGTGCCGGTATGCAACCTCCTGCGGCGATTGATAATGTGACCATCGCAACGGCGATGAAATATTCTGTGCGCTTCTTCCTGACCCCTGGTGTGCTTATGGATGCTCTATTGCTGGGACGTAACCAAAAGATAGAGCGTCCGTCTGATCCGGAGAGAAGAGGCTACGAGTTTGTGAACTGGCATAGTACCAACGATCTGCCTTGGAATTTTGAAACGATAGTAGAAAATGACGTTATCCTTACGGCACAATGGCAGCGTATTCAGTACACTATCAGATACACCGATCCGGGTGAGGTGTCCCTGCCAACAACCTATGATGTTACGACTAATAGGTCTTTGATTACTACAAAGCACGGCTCTACTTTCCTCGGCTGGTACACCAATCCTGAATTTACCGGTGACCCGATTATTAAACTGGAAAATTCTGTTGGTAACCTGCGGCTGTATGCTAAGTGGCAGGTGGATGAATATGCTATTGACTATCATGTTGAGTCAAATTCTGTGCTCAACCCGACGTCCTATAATATAAGCACTCTGCCTATCTACCTGAGAGAGCCGACAAAGTCGAGGTCTGCCTTTGAGGGCTGGTACACGACTCCGGATTATGCTGAGGGCTCGCAGATTGAAATTATTCCGGCGGATACCACAGGCAATATAACCCTATACCCCAAGTGGGGACCTGCCGTGCTGGTCTCTTTCAAAGATGGTAGCACTGTGGTTGCAACGAAAAGTGTGAAAAAAGGCGGAGAAATCCCCTTACCGCAGACGCCTGTGGGGGCGCGCAGAGAAAAAATCTTTGTCGGCTGGTATGAAGATGCCGACTTGCAGATTGCGTGTGATTTTGAAACGTTTAGGGTGGATAGTGTGGACAGAACGTTGTATGCCAAGTGGCAAACCGTGCTCCCGCTGCTTATCGAGTCTTTTGAAACGGACGACAAAAAGTGGGCGCGAGTGAATGGTGAGCAAGGTAATGAGCAACCCAATAAGTGGATTGTTGGCACGAGAGCTACAACTGACGGCAGTAAGGCAGCCTATATCTCAAGCAACAATAGTGATAATATCTATTTCACAGGCAAGGCAAGTATAGTGCATCTCTATCATGATTTCTGGGTTCCCGGTAATCTTGGTCTCTTGGGTTCCGGCGCCATTCTGTATGTTTCTTTTGATTGGAGCGGTTTTGGCGAAGATGATGCTTTGGGAAGTGCTCACGACCCACTTGATTATTTGAGTGTCAGCATTGTACCGTCTACCACTACGCCCTCTGCCGGTCAGGAGTTGAAAGATGTGAAAGTGCTCACTGTTTGTAATCTCTCCGAGTCGTGGCAACGAGTGAATATTGAGCTGCCGCTGGACGATTATTTGCCGAGCAGAACTGATGTGGCAGGTATTTCGCAGCGTATCGTGTTCTCCTGGAAGAACGATGCCTCCGGTGGTTTCCAACCACCAATGGCGGTCGATAATATCGCCATTTATACGGATGCTGTTATGGTTCCTGTCATTTTTAGAACCTCAGAAGGTATGGAAACTACCCAGGAGGTTCCTTACGGCAGTGTGCTGGCCGAGCCTACTCGACCCTCCAGCACGGGCAATCGTTTCGACGGTTGGGCGGTGGAGAAAGACCCAAGCAGCCCGGGAGCAGGCACGGAAATGTGGAATTTCAGCAATCCGGTGGAACCGGTGCGCCTGCCAATGGTGCTGGTGGCGAAGTGGACGAAGCAAGCCACCGATGTGCCCATAAAAGCCAAGGATGAGTTGCATATCTATCCTAACCCCGCCAAAGAGGAGGTGACAGTAAGAAATGCCGCAGGAAACACGATAACGATATTCAACGGACAAGGAAAACAGCTACTGGAACAAGTAGCCCAAAGCAACGAGGAACAAATCACCCTCTCCGGCTGGGATCCCGGCGTGTATGTCATCCGCATTTCAACGAAGAAAGGCAAGGTTGTGGGCACGCTGAAGTTGATAAAAGAATAATTTAGAGTTTAGTTATTAGAGTTTAGAGTTTAGAAGTTAGTTATTAGAGTTTAGTTATTAGAGTTTAGAGTTTAGAGTGAGGAGGTTGTCTGAATCTGGATTTGCAGGATTTTTTGGATTGACAGGTTTGACAGGATTGAAATTATTGGCAGGATAAAATCAGAGCGGATGCATCAATGTTTTTTGATGGACGCTCTGATTTTGTCGTTTTTTTTGTCATTGCGGGCTTTCAGCCCGTTTTTTTGTCATTGCGGGCTTGACCCGCAATCCCCTGAAAAGGAACCGAATGTTGGGCGTAGCGCGATGTAGGCACGTCGTCCCCCCCGCCCCCCAGAGGGGGGCGGGGGGGGCATCCCGTAGGGTGGGGTGTAAAACATAGTACAATCGGGTGAAATTTTTGCGTTCTGTTTTTATCCCGTAGGGATTGTAGCTCGGTAGAAAATCATACCTCTCCTTCTCCCCGCATCCCGTAGGGATGCAACATAATCCGCAATCGGTTGCATCCCTACGGGATGCTGAAATGGAGGGTGGGGCGATTCTATTTTCTACCGAGCTACAATCCCTACGGGATAAAAACAAATGATGAACGAACAATATTCATAAAACATCCATCTTTTTAACACCCCACCCACGGGGCAGCAATGTCGTGCCATACAATTTCCTGACGAACCTTATATTTGGATATTAAGTAAAAGTTTAATACCTTTGCACCGTCAAATCAAACGCGTTATTTAATATGGTGTACAAAAATGGACGAGATGAGCTGACTACTCTCATAAAAGAAGAGAAGAAAATTCTCGAATTTTATGCCCGTTACAAGCAAGAAATTGTTGAGATGACTTCCTTACGGGAATGGGAGGCAGGGCTCAATGATTGTTTAGACATTCTAAGTAGTTATCTTCGAGAAGATTGAAAGAATGATGAATGTCCCCCAAGGGGCGGCTACGTTCTAATTATTAAAATAAAAAAAATACAAAAATGAATGCAAAATTAGAGTTAGAAAAATTAAGAAAAGAATTTGTATCTCTTGATACAGAGGATGAAAAGCAAAAATTTGATGAAAAGTTTCGTAGTCATATTGCATCACATTCAGCGGAGGAAAAAGCAGAGTTTGCCGATGCTTTTGTTGCCGGTGCAAAATCCGAAATAAAGCGCGCCAAAGAATTATGTCATTACATTGACGTGCGATTGAAAATGAATTCTCTTGCGAGAACGAGAATGGCTCGTGGTTTGTCATGCGCAACTATTGCGTAAAAAACGCACTGTTTATTTGAAAAACAAAAAGCCGCGGAAGTAGGAGACGGAGATGCTGTCGGTTTGGCTGTAATAACTGCCTTCTATGTCTTTGATATAGAGCGCGTAATTGCTGCCTGTAATCACAATATCCCTGTTTTGCGTTGAAAACGAAACTTGCTTGTATTGGGCATTTGGGGGCAGTG
Source organism: Candidatus Symbiothrix dinenymphae (assembly GCA_001417715.1). GTDB lineage: Bacteria > Bacteroidota > Bacteroidia > Bacteroidales > Azobacteroidaceae > Azobacteroides > Azobacteroides dinenymphae. The sequence continues at coordinate 26,356 of BBRT01000002.1, read as the reverse complement.
TTTTCACCAGTTTCAGGACATTTTTTTGAATTGGAATCGAAAATGCGCGGTTGTGCGGCGTTGCTTTGACCGTGATGTATTTGTTTTCATTATTATCAGCCGAAAGGAGTTCCACAAAGTAGCGGTAGCCCGTTATGCCGGGAGCTATGTCGCTCACGGTGATTGTAAAGTGTTTACTATCAATGTCTTTTGTTGCAGAAGAATTAAAGTTCAAACCCAAATCGTTCAGAATGGGAAAGATGTAACCGTCATTCAAATTTTCCGCGAAAAAGGGCTGTATGCTCGCCATGCCGTAGTTATCTGCCAGGTATTTAAGCGGGTCTTTGATTCGGTCTCGCACTGTTTTGTCCAATCTATCAATGTGGGTTTTGGAAGTGGTGCGTGACAGTTTGCCATTGTTCAAAAACGGCATTTGCTGTAGCGTCGTTTCCAAGTCGTTGGAAATGACGTGTTTAGTGATGTTTGAAACGCGCCACGGACCAATGGAGGCGAGCAGCAAAAGGACGGTTGGCGAAATGATAATCCACTTGATATGCTTGGTTTTGGTCAGAAACAGGTAGAGAAAAATGCCATAAAACCAGACATTTAGCAGCAGGATATAGCAACGGTTGATGGAAATGCCGTAATCGGCGATGCGGCGAAAAATGCCAACCGTCATCAGAACGAGCAGTGGAAAAATCAACAGTCCGAAATAGCGGTAGAAAAAGTTGACTACCTTATCGTCCTGCCGCCGCCACACGGGATACATAATCAGCATGACCAGCAGCCCGCCGATTGCCAATATCGACACCAGAGCGGACACCCAGCCGTTGGGGAGTTCCCAAACCGCAATAATTTTGATGAGGTAGGTGTATAAAATGGCGATGTAAAGTCCCAAAATCGGGAGCAAAATATATATTCCGAGCACTTTAAGAGCCTGACTAAAAGACAAATCCACATGATATTTTTTTGTCTTGTCGGGAATGTTTGTCAAAAAATAAATGGGCGCGAACAGCTCAAAGCAGAACACCGCCAAATTCGCATAATACCGACCGGGAACGGCAATGCCAAACAGACTGCCAACGGACAGCAACGCCACCGACAGCCCGGCAAAGATGATAAAACCAAATATCGCCGACTCGCAGAACTGCGCCGTAGCATCGCGTGAAAAGCCCCAAAACGCAGCATCCTGATTTTTTTTCAGAAATGAGATAAAAAATGCCGTCACAACAAATACAGCCCCGAGAATAAAAATTTGCAGCCCCGAATCGAAGTGCATCTGCTTCTCATCCGGCAAAAAGAGGCAATATACGCCCCACAGCAGTACGCAAGCCAAAGTCAGCCCATGTTTTTTCCACTGTCGAAGCCGAAGATTTTCCACGCCCAGCATAGCCGTGATGCCAACAATGGTGCCAATGGAGCAGAAAAAAATGAGTTGAACCGGAATGTAATAGTCGGATAGCCATTGGTTGATTTCGAGCCAACTCAACACAGCGCAACCGAAAAGCAGCAAAATCGTAATCGGGAAGCGCCCAACAACCACATACAGGTTGTTTAAGGCAGATTTCAAAGAAAATGTTTTCATTGTGTTTCTATTTTTTTTTCGTACAAATTGGGGCAAAGATACAATATTATCTGACACCAAACATCATATTGGACTTTTACCCGGTGAGATAGCTATAAGTCCAAGTGCTTTTGCTGCTTCAAGTTGCTTCCGGTCATACGTGATGAATAAATCTATAGCATCATACTGAGCAGTTGCCAAATGGATGGCATCAAGCGAACGCAGAAATTCGTTACCGTTTGGAAGCATAATTCCGGCATTATGAAAAATCTCATCAGTGGCTGAAATCAGCATCACATTTTCAAGCCCCGCAGAGATGGACGATTGCGCTATCCCCGCACGGTGAGCAGCACGGCGACACTCTGTTTCCAGCAACTGACTGGAACATATAGTATCTGATATGCTTGATTGTTTAAGAAAATTGCGCAGAAAATCTGACAGTTCTTCTTCAAAGAACACCTTCAAAAACGCTGATGAATCAATATAATACGACATGGTTTATTAAAATCGCTCCTCGCGAAGTTCCTGTAAAATATCCAAAGAACTACGCCCTGATGGTGCTTTTATGCGAGGAATTTCATCCCAAGGAATTTTAGAAACGGTTGGCTTGATAATCCGCAACTCCACCTTTGCGCCACGCCAATTGTTCGGCAAGGCAAATTCGTCAATCAACAAATCATTGTCAATTACTCTGTTTAATACTGCTACACTCATATTGTCATCTCCTTTTGTCATACAAACATCAACTTTTTTTTTGCAAAAGTACTGCATTTTTTCTAATTCACCAAATAGGTATACAATAATTTGCAAATTTTGTTGTAAATTTGCGCGATTTTTGAATGTCAATATATATAAATTTTAGAAGAATATGAAATTATTGGAAGGAAAAACGGCTATCATCACGGGAGCCGCCCGTGGCATTGGCAAATCTATTGCCATCAAGTTTGCGCAGGAAGGTTGCAACATCGCTTTCACCGATTTGGCGATTGACGACAACGCCGCGGCGACCGAAAAAGAAATCGCCGCATTGGGCGTCAAAGTGAAAGGCTATGCCTCCAACGCCGCCAATTATGACGAGACTCACGCCATTGTGGAGACGATTGTAAACGATTTCGGACGTGTGGACATCCTCGTCAACAACGCCGGCATCACGCGCGACGGTTTGATGATGCGCATGGACGAAAAGCAGTGGGACATGGTCATCGGCGTCAATCTGAAGTCGGCGTTCAACTTCACCCACGCGCTGGTGCCGGTGATGATGAAGCAAAAAGCAGGCTCAATCATCAACATGAGCTCCGTAGTGGGCGTTCACGGCAATGCCGGACAAGCCAACTACTCCGCCTCCAAAGCCGGCATGATAGGTTTGGCGAAGTCCATAGCCCAAGAAGTAGGCTCACGAGGCATCCGCGCCAACGCCATAGCTCCGGGCTTCATCGAAACGGCGATGACCGAAGCCTTGTCGGAAGAAGTGCGCGCCGAGTGGGCAAAACAAATCCCCTTGCGCCGCGGAGGCACGCCCGAAGATGTGGCAAACACGGCACTCTATCTGGCATCCGACCTCTCGGCGTATGTGACCGGGCAGGTGATTCAGGTAGATGGCGGGATGAACACCTAAAAATTGTACCTCAGCAGCCCGTAGAAGTCCGTTTTCTCGCTGCCTTGAATTTCTTCCAAGCCCGAACTGATGACGGTGCGGTCGAAATAGTGCGTGGAGGCACATTTGAGGTAAAACGTCAATTTCGGCGTGATGCGCCATTTGGCTACCATATAATAACGCAACCCTTCGCCATAGTAGGTTGGGAAGCTGAATGCGTAGAGGATATTTTTTTCGTAGATGCTGATGCGCGTGTTCCAGTCATCGGTTTTGAAATAGCCTAACGCGCCGTCAATCTGTAAGTTAGCACTGCCAATGTATGATGCGGACTGCGTGATGCTGCGAGCTTGGCTGTGCGTTTGACTTTGCGTGGCTTCAAAGTCGTAAAGCACAAAATCGGCTTGTGTCTTGAAATGCCAGCGGTCGCTGAGGTTGAAATTCAGCTGATAACGCACATTCTGCTGCGTGTAGGGCGATATATCCTTGACTTTTGCTTTCTGTTTGTAGCGTAGCGACATACTCACCTTGTCCGAGGTGTGGTATTTTAACTGCACCGAGCTTTCGTGCCCCCACGATGGCACATTGACCTGATATTTCAGCCACGGAAACGAAAAATAATCATGGTAAGCGGCTAATTCACAGCGGATTGGCAATTGGATTTTCATGCCCGTATAAAATCCCGTTTCGTTCTGTACGGCAGTTGATTCACCAAAACTTTTACCATACAGCGCGTTGTAGGCGCGGTCGTAATGCCGAAACGCGAATGCCCACTCCATAAACGATGTGGGCGACACGGTCAGGTGGTTGACCGTTGCCGGTTTGCCGCCTTTGTCCACCGCCGTTTCGCCCTGAAACCGGAATTTGCGCTGCTGAAAGCCGTAATTCACACCCAGATTCCAATAGTCGTCGCCCCGCAGCGTGAACACATTGTAGGGATGCGCTGTGGGGCTGAGGGTTTTGTCGCTGAAGTTGTAATATATCGCCGTGATGCCCAGCGAGAGGGTGTTGTTGCGCCATTGGGCACTGCTTCCGAACAGTTCGGTGCGGGCGGCGGCGCGTTTTTGCAAGTCGCCAAACGTGCGATGGTAGCCGTCCGTTTTGATGGTCAGAATGGTGCTGTCGGTGGCGTTGGCATCCTGGTTGCGCTTGGAATAGAACAAGTTAACTCTCAGGTCGTTGAATTTCAACGTGCCGGCAACGCCCGAAAAATAGGAACTCTCGCTGGTGGAGGTATGCCGTTTGATGCCGCCGGTTGGGGTAGCCATATTGACGGCATCGGCGGTTTTGCCCATCGAAAAATTGGTGTTCATCACCAATCCCTGCCCGAATCCCAGCCGGTAATTGCCGAAATGCAGGTCTTCCAAGACACCTAAATGCTTGAAATTCAGGTTGAAACTGTAGAAATCGAAGCCTTGACTGGTTGGGAATGGTTCGCCTGCGTCTTTTTCGCCACTCAGTCCGAATTGCATTTTGTCGCCAAGGCTGATGCCGTAGCGGAAATTCAGGTAATAGGGGTCGCCCGGATAGTATTTGTTGGGGTGCGCGATGCGTTCGGCATCGCTCACATCGGCATATCCGGCTTTGTCTTGCAGCGTGCGGTCGTAGCGTAGCAGCAATTCCTGTTTGGCAAATTTCAGCGTTTTGGGCTGGCGAATTTCCGGCTCTGCCACGGCTCCTACATAGACGAACGGCAATAAATACGCAATGGTTTGCCTGTCCATGTCCTCCACGTTTTTCAGTTCGTAAATACTTGTCAGCGGACCGTAGCGATACACATAATAGAGCAAATTTTCGATTTGCATCGCTGTGAGAAAAGGCAGTCGCTCCAGTTCTTCTTTCGTGACCGTGTGCAGGTCGTAAGGATGCTCCGAGAGGTGCGACAAGTCGTCGAACAAGTTGGCAATCGCCTCATCATCAGTCACTTCGTCGCTGTTTGCCAACTCTTCCAAATAGCGCATCCACTCGGAATTGGTTTCACTCTCAGCTTTGCTTACGTTTGGCAAGCAACATACTGTAAAAAACAGTAATACTTTGGTTTTCAAACTCATATAATTATATTTTAAGTCAAAAAAAGAACGCGAATTTTTCACAAAGGTACGGTTATTTTTTGGATGTACAATATTTATCGTTACCTTTGCGCGAAAAATTTCACGAAAAAATTAACATTATGCAAATTAAGATATTTGAATTTAACGACATTCACGTCAACACTTACCTGCTTTGGGACGACACAAAGGAGGCAGCGATTATTGATTGCGGAGCCTTCTCAGACGCAGAACGCAAGGCATTAAAAGATGTTATTGATGCCAACGGTTTGAAACCCAAGTTGTTGCTAAACACGCATTTGCACTTCGACCACACGATTGGCAATCGCTTTGTGCTGGAAACTTACGGGCTGAAGCCGCAATATCACGAGGCGGAAGATTCGATGATGCCCGGGCAGCGCGAACAAGTCATTTCATTTGGACAGGTCGATGACTTTGAAGAGGGCATCCGCGCCGACCACTACCTCAACGATGGCGACACCGTCCGGTTTGGCAACACGCAATTGCGAGTGCTGTTGACCCCCGGACATTCGCCCGCAGGCTTGTGTTTCTACTGCAAAGAAGCCGCCTGCGTCTTCACCGGCGACACCCTTTTTCGCTTCGACATAGGGCGCACCGACCTCTGGGGCGGCAGTCAAGAAGCCCTGCTGGACGGCATTCGCACCAAATTATTGACTTTGCCCGACGAAACGGTCGTCTATCCCGGTCACGCCCTCCATTCCACAATCGCAAAGGAGAAAAAGCATAATAAATATATCCGGTAGGATTGCTGAGGGGTGTTTTGACTTGGTGTCCCCCTACCCACATCAGGGCAGCCGCATCAAGATTGAGTGATAATCTAATCTATATCTATCTAATATAGGATATATCAAATCCAAAAATATTTTGCAGTTCAAAAAAAAGTCGTACCTTTGCATCGACAATTTTGTCTAACAAATGTGTTTATACTGTTTAATTGTATGAATGATAATGAATTAACGACAGAGCAAATCATTCTTGAGGCTGCGGAAGCGGAGTTTCTTGAGAAGGGGTATGGGAATGCTAAGACTGTGAGCATTGCGGCGCGAGCCGGGGTGAGCCATTCGATGCTTCATTACTATTTCAGGAAAAAAGAAAATTTGTTTCAGATGATTTTTCAGCGGAAAATTCAGACGATTTCGCGGTATATTGAAAGTATATTTGAGGATGAACTTCCTTTTAATGAGACTGTCAGGCTTATTGTTGAGGCGCAGTTCAATTTTCTTGCCGAAAATCCTCGACTGCCGTATTTTATTGGGAGCGAAATCCTGTCGAACAGAGAAAATCGCACCCTGCTTCTCAATGAGTTGATGCCCAGAGTTACGGTTATTCTGAGCCGTATGGAGGCTCTTTTGAAGGAGGAAGCCGCCAAAGGCACTATCCGCCCGATAACGACGCGGGATTTTATGATGAACTTCATTTCGATTAACATAGCTTCGTTTATAGCCTTGCCGATTGTGGCGGAAATGTCGCCCGATATGGACAAAACAGTGCTCGACGCCATTTTGGCAGAGCGGCGTGAGAGCAACGTTCAATTTATTTTGAATGCCATTCATGTTGAACATAAATATAAGCAAAAAAATATAAAATATGTACGGAAAAATGTTTTTTTTAAGTTTTGGATTCCTTGCCTGTTCCGCCGCTTTCGGGCAGGTTAGCATTGAGGATTGCTATGACAAGGCGAGGGCTAACTACCCGCAGATCAAGCAGTATGGATTGATTGAGCGGGCGCGGGGCTACAACCTCTCGAATGTGAGCAAGGCGTGGATGCCGCAGGCGCAACTGTCGGCAAAGGCTACTTATCAGTCGGACGTGACGAGCATCCCGATTGATTTTTCCAAACTGGGCATGCCGGGCGTGAGCATCCCATCGATTGATAAAGACCAGTATGGCGCGACGCTCGAAATCAGTCAAACGATTTGGGACGGCGGGCTGACAGGTGCCAAGCGAAAAGGCATCCGCGCGAAGGCTGAGGCGGAAGAGCGGGAGGTGGACGTGACTCTTTATGCCGTGCGCGAGCGGATAAACCAACTGTTTTTCGGGATTTTACTCTGCAACGCGATGCTCGAACAAAACAAATTGTTTCAGGACGAGTTGCAAGTCAATCACGACCGGATTAACAATCTGATGCAAGGCGGTCTTGCCAATCAAGCCGACCTCGATGCCGTGCGGGTGGAACAGTTGAAGGCGAAGCAGGGATTTACGCAGATTTCGCACAGTCGGAAGGCGTATCTCGAAATGCTGTCGGCTTTCATCGGGGAAAAACTGGATGAGGCTGTGAGGTTGCAAAAGCCTGTTGCACTGCAGGTTGTATCTCCCGACATCAACCGTCCCGAACTGTCGCTGTTTGATGCGAATTTGAAAAGTTTGGATGCGGCGAAGAGCGAAATTGATGCCGGATTGATGCCGAAATTTGGACTGTTTTTGACCGGCGGCTATGGCAAACCCGGACTGAATATGCTGGAGAGCGAATTTTCGGCATACTACATCGGCGGGGTGCGCCTGACGTGGAACATCGGCAGTTTTTATACGAGGAAAAACAGCCTCAACCTGCTCGAATCGAATCGCAACGCCGTTCAAACGCAACGCGAAACGTTTGTGTTCAACACGTCTTTGAACAAAACAGGCAAAGAAAATGAGATTGACAAGTATCGCGAACTGCTGAAAACGGACGACGAAATTATCGCGCTCAGAAATTCGGTGCGCCGCGCGGCGGAAGCAAAAGTGGAGAATGGAACGCTCACCGCCACCGATTTGATGCACGAGGCGAATGCCGAACAGTTGGCGCGGCAGGACAAAATCGTGCACGAAATCGAATGGCTGCAAGCGATTTACAATCTGAAGTTTATTACGAACAACTGGTAAAATTACGAATTACGAATTAAAAATTAAGAATTATGAATATCGAATATATTATCTATTTCCTTCTGTGTTTATCCCGTAGGGATTATAGCTCGGTAGAAAAAGAATGCCTCCCCCAAATCTCTGCATCCCGTAGGGATGCAACCGATTGCGGATTATGTTGCATCCCTACGGGATGCAGGGGTGGAGGGTCTGTTGTGCCGTTTCTACCGAGCTATAATCCCTACGGGATTGCAATATAGGTATATATCCGGTATTCAGATTAAAAATTAAGAATTAAAAATTAAAAATTAAGAATTATGAAATTGAATGTTTTTTTATTTTTTGGAGTGGCGGCTCTTTTGTTGGCTGCTTGTGGTCGTCAAAATAGCGGGTGCGATGCTTCGGGGGTGTTTGAGGCTACGGAGGTCATCGTGTCGGCTAAGGGGAATGGCGAAATTCGGCGGTTTGTCGTTGAAGAGGGGCAGGATGTGGAGGCACAGGTGGCTCTCGGCGTGATTGACACCACGCAACTTTATTTGAAAAAGGCGCAGTTGCAAGCCGGAAAACGCGCTATGAACAGCCGCAAGGTTACGGTTTCGCGCCAAATTGCCGCGTTGCAGGAGCAAATTGCCAAGCAAAAAACGGAGCAGCGGCGGTTTGAAACGCTCGTGGGGCAAAATGCCGCCAACCAAAAGCAGTTGGACGACATCACGTCGGCACTTCTCATGCTCGAAAAGCAACTCGCCGCGCAAACCGAAACGCTGAACAACGCCAACAACAGCCTGAGCGATGAGCAGGAATCGCTCGTCATTCAAATTGCGCAGATTGACGACCAAATCCAAAATTGCATCATCCAAAGCCCCATTCGCGGTGTTGTGTTGGGGAAATACGCCGAAGCAGGCGAGTTGGCAGCTCAGGGCAAACCGCTTTTCAAGGTGGCGGACATCAACAAAATGTTCCTCAGAGCCTACATCACAGCGAGCCAACTCACGCAAATCCGTATCGGACAATCGGTTACGGTGTTTTCTGACCTTGGCGAATCAGACCGCAAGGAATACGCGGGCACGGTCACCTGGATTTCCGACAAGGCGGAGTTTACCCCCAAAACCATTCAAACCCGCGACGAACGCGCCAATCTGGTCTATGCCGTGCGCATCGCGGTGAAAAACGATGGATATATTAAAAAAGGAATGTATGGGGAAGTTAAATTTTGACAACAGGGCGGCAATCGCGATACATAATGTGAGCAAAAACTACGCAAAAGTTCAGGCTCTGAAAAACATCAGTTTTGAAGTGCATCAGGGCGAACTTTTCGGGTTGATTGGTCCCGATGGTGCGGGCAAAACATCGCTGTTTAACATCCTCACAACGCTGCTGCTTGCCGATTCGGGGGGCGCAGAGGTGGACGGATTGGACGTTGTGCGCGACTACAAGAAAATCCGAAATAGCATCGGCTATATGCCCGGACGGTTTTCGCTGTACCCCGATTTGTCGGTCGAGGAAAATCTGACGTTTTTTGCAACGGTTTTTAACACTACCATTGCGGAAAATTATTATCTGATTGAGGACATTTACAAGCAAATTGAGCCGTTCAAACATCGGCGGGCGGGCAAGTTGTCGGGCGGGATGAAGCAAAAACTTGCCTTGTCGTGCGCGCTGATTCACAAGCCGTCGGTGCTGTTTCTCGATGAGCCTACCACCGGCGTTGACCCTGTTTCGCGCAAAGAGTTTTGGGAAATGTTGAAGAAACTCAAACAGCAAGGCATCACAATCTTTGTTTCCACGCCCTATATGGACGAAGCCTCACTTTGCGACCGCGTTGCTTTGATACAGCAAGGAAAAATAATGTCTATCGCAACGCCAACACAAATTATTGCGCAATATGCCGACAAAATTACGCCAAGGGACGGTGCGACTGTCGGACAGCGTTTGGAAGAATGTTTTATTTATTTAATGCAGCAACAAAGATGAATGCTATAGAAACAATAGACTTGAGCAAGCGATTCGGCAATTTCACAGCCGTTGACAACATCAGTTTTTCCGTGTCGCGCGGCGAAATTTTCGGATTTCTCGGTGCCAACGGTGCGGGCAAAACCACCGCTATGCGTATGCTGTGCGGATTGAGCAAACCCACTTCGGGCAAGGCAACGGTTGCCGGCTTCGACGTGGCGCGACAGTCGGAAGACATAAAGAAAAATATCGGCTACATGAGCCAAAAATTTTCGCTCTACGAAGACCTGAATGTGTGGGAAAACATCCGCCTCTTCGCCGGAATCTACGGAATGAAAACGCCGGAAATAGCCCGAAAAACAGACGAAATGCTGGCTACACTCGGCTTCACGGCAGAAAAGGAAACGATGGTGCGCGAACTGCCCCTCGGCTGGAAACAAAAACTCGCCTTCTCGGTAGCCATCTTCCACGAACCCAAAATAGTGTTTCTCGACGAGCCAACCGGCGGCGTTGACCCCATCGCCCGCCGCCAATTCTGGGAACTGATTTACAAAGCAGCAAAACGAGGCATAACAGTCTTTGTAACAACCCATTACATGGACGAAGCAGAATACTGCAACCGCGTCTCAATCATGGTGGACGGACGAATAGAAGCCCTCGACACCCCCGCAAATTTGCGCAGCCAATTTCAAGCAGAGAACATGGATGAGGTATTTAGGATGTTAGCGAGGAAGGCGGTGAGGACATGAAACAATTTTTATCATTCGTCCGAAAGGAATTTTACCACATTTTTCGTGATACGCGCACGATACTTATTCTTTTGGTGATGCCTGTTATTCAGATTGTCCTGTTTGGCTTTGCCATCACTACTGAGGTGCGGAATGCTAATGTGGCGGTGCTTGATTTGTCGCACGATGTTGCCTCGCAGCGTATTATTGCGCAGTTTCAGGCGAGCGACTATTTTACCGTTCACGAGGTGCACAGTCCTGCCGAGATTGATGCTGTTTTCAAGCGTGGCGAGGCTACTCTGGCGATGATTTTTGGCAGCGAATTTCATAGCAACCTGCTGCACACCGGCGAACTTTCCGTGCAGTTGCTCGCCGATGCCACCGACCCCAATCAGGCTACCACGCTGGTCAATTACGCCTCTAATATCCTTGGCAGTTACCAGTTAGCAGTTACCAGTTACCAGTTACCGGTTAGCAGTTATCAGGTGTCGGGTGGTTATCGGGTGGCTGTTATTCGGCCTCAGGTGCAGATGCTTTACAATCCGCAGATGAAGGGGGCTTACAATTTTGTGCCCGGCGTGATGGGGTTGATTTTGATGCTGATATGTGCTATGATGACCTCTATCGCTATTGTTCGCGAAAAAGAAGCCGGCACGATGGGCGTGTTGCTCGCCTCGCCCATCAAACCGATTTATATTATTCTGGCAAAAATGACGCCCTATTTCGCGCTGTCGATTGTCAATTTAATCACTATTTTGCTGCTCTCCGTCTTTGTTTTGGACGTTCCTGTGGCGGGGAACCTGTTTTTGTTGATATTTGTGTCGCTCATTTTCATCATTACGGCGTTGGCGTTGGGGCTGCTGATTTCCAATGTTGTGGACACGCAAGTTGCCGCGATGCTGGTGTCGGGGATGGGCTTGATGATGCCCACGATGATGCTTTCGGGGCTGATTTTTCCTCTCGAAAGTATGCCCGCTATTTTGCAGTGGCTCTCGTGCATTTTGCCGGTGCGCTGGTTTATTGATGCCGTCCGCAAGTTGATGATACAGGGCGTGGATGCCGTTTTTGTGCTCAAAGAAATAGCCATTCTTTCGGGCATGGCGGTTGTGTTATTGGTTGTGAGTTTGAAAAAATTTAAAATACGTTTGCAATGATACGATTTTTAATAGAAAAGGAGTTTAAGCAAATCATCCGGCATTCGTTTCTGCCGAAATTGATTTTTGCTTTTCCAATGCTAATGCTGTTGGTGATGCCGTGGGCTGCCAATCAGGAAGTTAAAAACATTCGCCTGAGCGTGGTGGATGGCGACCACAGTGCCGAGTCGCAGCGAATGTTGCGCAAAATCATCGCTTCCGGCTATTTCCTGCTGACCGATATGAGTACCTCACACCTGCAAGCCATGCAAAGCATCGACGCAGGCAAAGCCGATATTATTATGGAAATTCCCAACGGTTTTGAACACGATATTGCAAAAACGGGTTTTACGGACGTGATGATTTCCGCCAACGCGGTGAACGGCATGAAAGCGGGCTTAGGCTCGGCTTATCTCGCCTCCATTTTCAACGATTATGCCAAAGAACTGACCATCGAAAAAGGCGGCGCGGTGAGCAGTCTTCAACCGGCGGTCAAGATACTTTTCAACCCGCAGCTTGATTACAAAGTGTTTATGATTCCCGCCCTGATGGTGATGCTGCTCACCATGCTGTGCGGTTTTTTGCCCGCGCTCAACATTGTGGGCGAAAAAGAGAGCGGCACCATCGAGCAACTGAACGTCACGCCTGTGAAAAAAATATCCTTCATCCTCGCCAAATTGATACCCTATTGGATAATTGGGTTCATCGCGCTGACGATTTGTTTTGGTATTGCGGCGTTGTTGTATAATCTTTTTCCGGGGGGTAGTGCTGAGACGTGGCGCGCCACGTCTCTACTGACAATTTATTTGTATGCGGGTGTTTACCTTTTGGTGGTGTCGGGCTTGGGGTTGCTCATTTCCAACTATTCTGCCACGATGCAGCAGGCAATGTTTGTCATGTTTTTCTTTGTGATGATACTGATTTTGATGTGCGGCCTGTTCACCCCCATAAGCAGCATGCCGGACTGGGGGCAAGCCATCACCACCATCAACCCCCTCACATACTTCATGCAAGTGATGCGCGCAGTGTATCTCAAAGGCAGCAGTATGCAGGAATTGTTGCCGCAATTTTTTGCCCTGCTCGGTTTTGCAGTAGTGTTCAATGTTGGGGCAGTGCTGAGTTATCGGAAAACGAATTGACGGAAATGGATGTTCTTTTGATGTAAAAACGAACTCAAAGCGAAAGCGCCAAGCGGAAACCTATGACGAAGTAGCGGCTGTCAGACGCGGTATAGTAGCGATGCGACACGCGGCAGTCCGCCGCAACGCTTGCCCAGCCGCCGCCGCGAACCACGCGGGCCAAACCGGTTGTAGCACCCTGAGGATTAGTCTGAGGACCGCTGCTATAGCTACCGTACCAATCACTACACCATTCCCACACATTGCCGCTCATATCATAAATGCCTAACTCGTTGGGTGATTTTGTGCCTACAGTATGAGTTTTACGGTCGCTATTGTCGCCATACCATGCCGCATCGCCTATCATTTCGCCGCCGTACCACGCCACATCGCCTATCATTTCGCCGCCGCTAAACTTGTAGCCCTGCGTTTGGGCACCGCCTCGTGCCGCATATTCCCACTCAGCCTCTGTCGGTAAGCGATAATTTTTGCCGGTCTTTGCATTCAGTGCAGTTAAAAAGCCCTGTATGTCACCGTGGCTGACATTATATATCGGATAATCATCACCCGAACCATAAGTGGGTGATGGTGTGCCTGGCCAACTGCCCATCACATCCCACCAGAGTTTTTGTGTTACTTCATACTTGCCAATAGCATAGTTGCCCAAAGTAACGTCGTGAGTAGGCTTTTCATGAAGAAGAGCATTGTTGCCTTGCTCGGTAGTGGCTCCCATTGTGAATGTGCCGCCTGTCACGCCTATCATATCGAAACTCAATCCACCACCGGTTTCAGTGAAGTTGCGGTTGAAAGTTGCCTGCTTAACAGTCACCTGCCGAGTAAGAGACCCCGAAGTAAAGGTTATCGTTGCCGAACGACTGTTTGCGGTAGGGTTTTCCGCCACATTCACCGTAATTATGTCGTCGGTTGTGCCGTAAGCGGGAGTTAGCGTACACCATGCCCAGTCGGAGGTAGCCGCCCATGCGGCACTGCTTGTTATGGCAATGGGATAGGTACCGCCATTATATGCGGCGGAAATGTCTGTTATATCAAGCGTTACGGGAGGAGCATCTTGCGTAACAATTATCTGCGTTGCAAAAGACCCCGAAATAACGGTTATCGTTGCCGAACGACCGGCTGTGGTAGTGTTTTCCGCCACATTCACCGTAATCGTGTCGTCGTTTGTGCCGGAAGTGGGAGATAGCGTACACCATGCTGAGTCGGCGATAGCCGTCCATGCGCCGTTGCTTGTGATGGCAATGGAATCGGTACCACCATTATATGTGGCGGAAATGCTTGCTTTATCAAGCGTTAAGGGAGGAGCGGCTTGCGTAACAGTTACCCGCCAAGTAAGTGCCCCCGAAATAACGGTTATCGTTGCCGAACGACTGTCTATGGAAGTGTTTTCCGCCACATCCAACGTAATTTTGCCGTTGTTTGTGCCGGAAGTGGGTTCTATCGTGCACCATGCTGAGTCGGCGGTAGCTGTCTCGGCACCGCCGACAGTAGCTGTCCATGCGCCATTGCTTGTTACGACGATGGAATAGGTATCGGCTTCCCTGGTGGCTGAAATGCTTGTGTTATCAAGTTTTAAAGAAAGGGCAGGCGCTTCTTCGGTGCAGGAGGTGACCACTGTGCTTGCTATACCCATTGCGAGCAGCAAGCAAAACGATGAAATGAAATTTCTTGTTTTCATACTTAATTTATTGTATTGAATTTCGGCGACAAAGGTAATGTTTATTTTTGAATTGGCAATCTTTAATTTTTTACTTGCCAATCCGGAAAAAAGGTGTACCTTTGCGGCATCAATGTGCTATATATAATGAATAATAAATAAAAATTTATGGAAGTTATCAGTCGAATAATCGGAGACGACCATGGTAAGGATGTTGGTCTGTTTAATATGCAGAATATGAGGCATGGAACTGTGGTTGAGTTGTTTAACTACGGTGCAACTATTGTTGCGTTGGCTATGCCCAATGGGAAAATGCTTGTGTCCAAGTCTAAAATGTTGGAGATGGCGGTGGCATCGATGCCGCCGCCAATATACTCACTGGATAATATTGGCCTCTCCTACCCTGTTTTGGAGGAATTCCGCACCAACCCGTTCTATCTGGGCAGTACGATAGGGCGATTTGCCAACCGAATTTCCAATGCGCAGTTCACACTGGACGGGACGACCTATCAATTGGAGAAGAACGATGGCGCAAACACCAATCACGGCGGCTTCAGTGGCTTCCACAACAAGGTTTTCGACTACGAAATAATGGGCGACAGTTGTGTGAAGTTCACTTACGAAAGTGCCGACGGCGAGGGCGGTTTCCCCGGAAAACTCCGCCTGTCGGTCACCTATACGCTCACCGAAACGAATATCTTAAACATTGAATACAAGGCACTTTCCGACAAAAAGACCGTTTTCAACCCCACCAATCACACCTATTTCAACCTGTCGGGCAACGAGGAAACTGTGCTCAATCACCAATTGGAAGTCTTTGCCGATGAGTATTTAGAAACCGACGATGCGTTTTTGCCAACGGGCAAGATACTCCCTGTCGCCGACATCCCGTTTGATTTCAGAAAGTTTGAACACGGTTACAACACCTACTTCATCAGCAATTCAAAGGAGCATCTCAAGCATTTAGCCACGCTCAGCGAGCCTACAACGGGCAGACGGTTGGAAGTGCACTCCACCATGCCTGGCATCCAAGTTTATACGGGCGACCACCTCTCGCAGCCCTTTTTCCCCTGTGCAGGCATTGCACTGGAGGCGCAGGGCTATCCCGACGCGCCCAATCACGCACATTTCCCCTCCTGCGTCATCGAAGCAGGGAAAGAAGCCACGTTTTGTATCCAGTATCGGTTTTTTAATCCGGCAACGGCTTAACCTTGGAATTATGTAACATATATCGTTTCATTTTTTCGATAATCACTCTTGCCGGTTCGCTGATTTCGACGGCGCGATTTTTAAGATAGATTTTGGCATTTTTTTGACCGTTTTTGCTATCCTGCTTTTCGATTTCCAAGGCTTTTATGGCGGTGTAGTATGGCGACCAGACTATATCGTAGCCCTTTTCTTCTAAAATTTGCAATAACCATTCACCATAATTCAAATTCAGACATATTGAGGCAAAGTGATACCATTCAGCTTGATTGTTTTTTGTTATTTCGGAATTGGGTGTTAATAATTTTATTAACTGTTTTTTTGCATTTCCTGGCTAAATCTTTTTTTCAGGTGCTATTATTTCGCAAACGGTGTTTTATCCCGTAGGGATTATAGCTCGGTAGAAATGGAACGCCTCCCCCATTCCTGCATCCCGTAGGGATGCAACATCATCCGCAATCGGTTGCATCCCTACGGGATGCAGGGTGGAGGTGAGGATTGGCTTTTCTACCGAGCTATAATCCCTACGGGATACAAGGCTATGTATATTTGTCCCTACGGGATAAAACACCGTTTGCGAAATAATAGCACCTGAAAAAAAGATTTAGCCACTTACACTTAACTTATTGAACTACAAAAAATCCACCTGATTTTGCTGCCTTCAGCAACTTGACCTGTAATGTTTTTTAATGCCATACTATTTTATATTTTAAATTCGGCTGCAAAGATATATAAAGTTTTGCATATATGCAAATTTGTATATATACAAATTCTTATTTATGCAGTTATTTTCTATCGCAACATCCTATTTAGGGGCAAAATTTAGGTTGCGCCTAATAGAAATTTTTTGCAGTTACTAATTGAGCTTACCTTATCATAAAAAATTATGATTATCCGCAATCATACCACTAAATAGCGTTTCCTTCAAGCATTTTCCGGTTTTTGTCCCGCAGGGACAGCACTTTATTAACCGTAGACTTTAGTCTACGGTATAAAAAATGCTAAAATTCCATTAGTCCCGCATGGGACGGCACTTGAGACGGGTGCAATTTTGCTGAATAACAATGTGTCGTCCCATGCGGGACTTTGGAGTGGGGCTCCGTCTCACCCGTAGACTAAAGTCTACGGTTAATAAAGTGCTGTCCCTGCGGGACAAGGAGCGAAGGCCAAGTGGTATGATTGCGGATAGTCATATAAAAAATCCATCCTGTTAATCCTTTAATCCTGAAAATCCTGATTCAGACAAAAAATCCCCTGAAAAACGCCAAATGTTGCACTACATTCGCTGTTAAACCTGTTAGGTCTCGACGACCTAACAGGTTTTTCGAGGGATTACGAGGCAAGCCCTCAATGACAAAAACTTGGTTAACGTCAGCGAAATTTGCATAAAAAAGGTTAAACTTTTCAAAATCTATTGTCAATTCAAAAACATTCACTACTTTTGCCGCCGAATTGTCACGGTGGCAGTTCACAACAAAATTTGTTATACATTAAAATTTAGATTTATGAAGAAAAAAGGAAAAGACAAAAAGTTTGCAAAGTTTGCAAAAGGTTTGCTTCTAAGCAGCGTTCTCTTGGGGGGGGGGGGTGCAAAGCATTCGTGCTGAGGCGCCGCAGGAGGCGGCGCAGATTATTGAGCTTGCAATTCCCTCAGCACGGACGAAGACCATTACCGGCTTCGTGTACGATGAAACCGGAGATGGAATCCCCGGTTCCACCATCACCATCAAAGGGAGCTCTCGTGGAGTTGTAACCGATGTGGATGGTTCATTCAAAATAGACGTTTCGCCGACGGATGTTTTGGAAGTTTCTTTTTTGGGCTATGACACCTACTCCGTGACAGTGGGCGACAAGGCGAGTTTTGTGATTCCGCTCAAGCCCAAAGCGAATGAGTTGGATGAAGTGACTGTGGTGGCTTTCGGCAAGCAGAAAAAGAGCAGTGTGGTTGCCTCCATTGAGACGGTCAAGGTATCCGACCTGAAAGTGCCCGCCTCGAACCTTACCTCCGCTTTTGCCGGTAAGATTCCGGGCTTGATTTCCTATCAGACCAGCGGCGAACCGGGACGCGACAATGCACAGTTCTTCGTGCGCGGCGTCACCACTTTTGGATACGCTACATCGCCATTGATACTGGTGGATGGGTTTGAATCTACTGCCGATGACCTGGCGCGTATGCAGCCGGACGACATCGAAAGTTTTTCTATCCTGAAAGACGCCGCAGCAACGGTCTTGTACGGCTCGCGCGGAGCCAACGGCATCATCATGGTCACCACCAAGAGCGGACAGGAAGGCAAAGTGAAAATCAATGCGCGGGTGGACGTCAATGTGACCACGCCTACGCAGATGCCCGAAATGATTGGCGGAGTGGAATACATGCAGTTGTACAATCAGGCGCGCGTCTCGCGTAATCCCGCTCAGGGCGTCTTTTATGACGAGCAGAAAATACAATCCACCATCAACGGCGAAAATCCGATGATGTACCCCAATGTGGACTGGTACGACATGCTGTTCAACAAACAGACCATCAACACGAAAGCAAACGTGAATGTATCAGGCGGCGGAAAAGTGGCGACCTATTTCGTATCTTTCGGCTACGACAACGAAACCGGCTTGCTGAAAGTGGATAAGCGAAACAATTTCAACAACAACATCAACATCGACCGGTTCAATCTCCGCAACAACGTGATTTTCAAACTGACGCCCACTACCACTTTGGACACCCGTTTGCAGGCGCGGTATGAGAAATTTACGGGTCCCAACACTCCGGCAGGCGATATTTTCAAAATGGTGATGGAAGGCAACCCCGTTGACTTTCCTGCCGTATATGAGCCGGATGAAGCCAATCAATTTACCCGACACACGCTGTTTGGAAGCCGTGCGTTAGGCACAAGCGGTCTCAAAACAAATCCTTACGCCGAAATGGTGAGAGGATACGAAACGCGGGACGAAAGCACCGTGGTGGCACAGGCTACCCTGTTGCAGGATTTGGATTTCATTACCGAAGGGCTGAAACTTCAAGCCAAAGTGTCTGCCAGCACATGGAGCCTTTATGGCAACAAAAGAAGCTATGATCCGTTTTATTATGAGGTGGAATCTTACGACCGCATCACGGAAAAATACAAACTGTTTAACCTCAATCCCTCCGGCGTAACAGGCGGAGGCACTGAAACACTTGGAAATGTGAATGCGTCTCGCAGTTCTTCCGTGAAGTATTATTTTGAAGCCCGTGCAAACTGGAACCGGCAGTTCGGCCGCCACTCTGTTGGTGCCATGACCGTGCTGATGGTGCAGGAAAACCTGTTTGATGTAGGTAGTGGCGATATATTTGAAACCCTGCCCGAAAGGAACGCCGGAAATTCCGGACGGTTGACCTACGATTATGACGACCGCTATTTCTTCGAATTTGGCTACGGCTACAACGGTTCCGAAAAATTCACCGGTTCCAAGCAATTCGGTTTCTTTCCCTCGCTTGCTGCCGGCTGGCTCGTTTCCAATGAAAATTTCTATGAACCGGTCAAAAATGCCGTTGATATCCTAAAGCTGAAATTTAGCTGGGGATTGGTTGGTAACGACGCTATTGCGGGGAGAGCAGACCGTTTTCACTTCCTCTCCAAGATTACGGCAAGCGGCTCGCCCTATTTGTGGGACGAAAACATGCAAAGCGTTTACAGGGGATACACCATCGACAGGTATGCCAATGAAAACATCGGATGGGAAGTATCCGAAAAATACAATCTCGGCGTGGAGTTGGGATTTTTGAAAAATTCCCCTCTAAAATTGAATGTGGACTTTTTCAAAGATTACAGACGCAATATTTACATGGAACGTACCAATTTCCCGAATACCGGCGGATTGGAAGCTCCAGTTTATGGAAATGTCGGCGAAATGGAAGCGCAGGGCATAGATGGGTCTATTGACTACCAGCAATTTTTCAACAAAGATTTCTGGATGACGGGGCGTGTCAATATGACCTATTCCACCAATAAATATACGCAATTTGACGAACCGAATTATGCTGACGCATACCGCTTTAAAAAGGGACATAGCTCAGGGCAGCAGTGGGGTTTGGTGGCAGAGCGGCTTTTTGTGGACCAGTATGAAATTGACGCATCCCCGGCACAAAACTTCCATGGCAGCACCCCCCAAGCCGGCGACATCAAATACAGGGACATCAACGGCGACGGCATTATCAATTTGAACGACCAAATCGCCATGGGATTCCCAACCACACCGGAAATACAATATGGTTTCGGATTGTCCGCCGGGTATAAGAAATTCGACCTTTCGTTCTTCTTTCAGGGGAATGCCAGAGTTTCGTTCTTTATCGACCCTGTGGGCATCGCGCCGTTTGAAAACAGACGCAACGCCCTGGCAATAGTAACACGTGGCGCATGGAGTGAAACAAATCCCGATGTACACGCTTTCTGGCCCCGTTTGTCGGTAGACAGGATAGAAAACAATACGGGCAGAAACCTGCAAAACGTCAACCCCGGAGATAACAACCACCCTGAAGAAAACTGGACTTCCTCGTGGTGGCTGCGCGAAGGCTCTTTCCTGCGGCTCAAAACCGTTGAGGCAGGTTACAATTTCAGCGGCATCAAACGTATCCGATTGGAAAATATCCGTGCTTACGCCAGCATCGAAAATCTGTTTGTCATCAGTTCCTTCAAACTGTGGGACCCCGAAATGGGCGGCAACGGAATGGGATACCCGCTCAATCGGAGGTTTAATGTGGGATTGCAATTATCATTTTAATTAAAAAATTAAAAATATGAATAATATGAAAAAAAATATTTATAAAACAATCATCGCTGCGATGTGCATTTTTCCATCGTGCAGCGATTACCTCAACGTCGTTCCCGACGAGAGTTTTACTATGGAAAATATGTTTTCCATCCGCGAAGAAGCGAAAAATGCCTTGGCAAAATCTTACTCGTATTTACCGGCTGACAGCAAGAGGACATCCACTTGGTTGCTGGGCGACGAATGGATTAATCCTCTCGTTGACCAAAATGATAATAATCAGTGGCAACCTATCCGGATTATGGAGCGGAAGCAGAGCTCCGACGCGCCCATGCTGGGCATCTGGTCGGGCACCGGCTCGGGCAAGAAAATGTATGAGGGCATCAACTTCTGCAACCTTTTCATCTCCAATATAGATAAGGTACAGGATATGCAGCCCGCTGAAAAAGCCGACTGGAAGGCGCAGGTACTGTTTCTGAAAGCCTACTATCACTTTTTGCTGCTGCAGCGCTATGGTCCCATTGTGATTATGGACAATGCTGTATTGCCTGACGATGACCCGTTGAGTTTGTACGTTTCGCGTCGCAAGATAGACGCCTGTTTCGCCTACATTGTCGAGACGATAGACAAAGCCATCCCCGACCTGATACTGAGAAAGACAGGTTCCGAAATCGGACAGCTCGGTAAATTGGCGGCATTGTCCATCAAAGCGAAGGTATTGCTGTTTCGGGCAAGCCCCTTCTACAGCGGCAATGGCGATTACAGCGATTTCTTAGACCATGACGGGAAACCGTTTTTCCCGCAGGATGACGCTGCTACCACCAAAGCCAAATGGGACGATGCGGTGAAAGCCCTGGACGAAGCCATCACCCTGTGCGAGAGTGGCGGAGTGGAACTCTACAAATACGACAAAAGGATGCTACCGGACGACATGGAAGACGCTGCGGCAAATCCTGTCAACATGCAGACCCTCTATGATTTAAGAATGGTAATCTGCGACCCGTGGAACAAGGAACTGATTTGGGGAAATTCGTATGTCGTTTCGGCAGATAATGATTTGTTCACCGACGGCAATATCC
This sequence comes from Candidatus Symbiothrix dinenymphae, assembly GCA_001417715.1. Classification (GTDB taxonomy): domain Bacteria; phylum Bacteroidota; class Bacteroidia; order Bacteroidales; family Azobacteroidaceae; genus Azobacteroides; species Azobacteroides dinenymphae. Next base: position 4,683 of record BBRT01000002.1, on the reverse strand, counting down.
TGCAGCCGGCCGGCTATACAGGCACACCCCTGCAGCGGACAAATTGCCGGAACATATTGGGCGCCACCTATAAAACCTTAGAAAGGTACTATACCAAAAACGGGCTTCCTTTGGATGAGGACAATACTTTCGACCGCAGTACGATGCACGAACTCACGAATGCTCCGGGTCCGGGCGACCCTGAATACGCCGAAACCCGCGGTATTCTGCAGCCCAATGCCGAAACAATTAATCTATACCTGAACCGTGAGCCCCGCTTCTATGCCAATGTAGGTATTACCGGCGGCTACTGGCGCTCGCATAGCGAACGCATCAAAACAACCTTCTATGCGGGCGGCGAAGGAGGTAGGTTCCCATCCGTCTGGGACAATTTCTTTTGGTCGGGTATAGGAGCGCAAAAAGTGGTTCATATAAACAACAAGTCAGGTGGAAATGTGACTATAACAGTCTATCCGACGCCCATTATCCGTTTGGCGGATTTATACCTGATGAAAGCCGAAGCGCTCAACGAGTATCTGGACGTTCCCAATGCCGACGTGTATGCCGCCATCAACAAGGTACGCAGAAGAGCGGGTATACCGAATGTGGAAACGGTGTGGAGCAATGCTGCATTGGCAAAAACGGTGGACAAACATAAAACAAAAGAGGGGATGAGAGCAATCATCGCTCAGGAACGGCAAGTGGAGTTTGCTTTTGAAGGAAGTATTTTCTGGGACATGATTCGTACCGGCAAAGCACCCGAAACATTCACATCTCCCGCCATGGGATGGACTTATAGCGCAAGAGGAGAAGATTTTTTCAAACAACAAATCTTACAAATCCGCACGTTTACTTTGAGGGATTGCCTCTGGCCAATTGATTTGAATGAGATGAACAAAAATTCAAACCTTATTCAAAATCCGGGATGGTGAATTTAGAGTTTAGTTATTAGAGTTTAGAGTTTAGAAATTTAAAAATAGAAAAGATATGAAAAATTTTAGAAAAACAGCAATTTTTATGCTTCTTGCAGTATCAGGTTTTTATGCTTGCGAGGAGGGGGAGCGGTTTGGCATCTCTTCGGATGATAGTACTCCGCCGACGGCTCCTGTGTTTGATAGTGTGCAGCCGCTTTCCGGTGGGGCACGGCTTTTTTACCGGATTCCATCCGATGAGGACCTTATCAGTATTGAAGCCTCTTATATGGCGGCAAACGGTAAACTCATCAAGTCGGCTGCCTCGTTTATGGCACCTTATTTAGAGGTGTACGGCTTGCCCGATAGCCTCGAACATACCATTCAGTTGTATGCCTTGGACAGAGCGGGCAATCAGTCTGAACCGGTGAACGTGCGCGTAAAGCCATTGGAGCCTGCATACCTTAGAGTGGCGAAAATCCTCACCGTAAAACCCGCTTTCGGCGCCTTGCTGGTGGAATGGAAAAACGAATTGCAGCAGGATATTACCGTATTTGTGGATTTCACTTTTCCATTTAACGGCGCACAGCGTTCGATGAGTCAGGTGTATTCGTCCAGAGACTCTACCGAGCATCAATTCATCAAAGGTTTGAATCTTTCGGAGCAGGAAGCGGTCAGTGTGAAGGTAACTGTGGAAGACCTGTACGGCAACCGAAGTGAAACCGTTGATAAAGGCGCTTTGCACCTGTTCACCGACAGCGAATTAGACAAAAGTAAATTTGTACTTTTAAATCCCGGCGATACTATCGGAGGAGTGAGAATGGGGTACGGAGACAGTTTTCAAGGAAAAATAGAATATATCATTGATGACAAAATTGATTATTTGACCGGATACGGTAATTGGGACGGTGTGGTTGCCAATTATGCCTGTTGGGGGATATATACCGTCATGATAGATGGGGCGAATGTCAATCCTCAAAAAAATTGGAATATCCTTATTGACCTTGGTGATAAATACGAGTTGAGCCGCATCATTACACATCAGGCATGGACGAACTCCCCTCGAACAAACATGAATCCTACCGATCGAGGTTACTATTATGGTGAATGGAATGTGGGGATATACAATATGTATTGGTGGGATGGCAATGACGCTGCTACTGTGGGCGAATGGAAACTCATTCAACAGGTGAAAATCCCGATGCCTTCTGCGGACATGGGTGTGATGGACATCATCCGTCAAGCGATAGCAGGCGACGAGGCCTTAATGTACCCCGACGATCCGGACTACACACCGGCTACCCGCTATTTCAGATACCAGTGTGTCAATGGTTTTCAAAATAATTATAACGGTACCGCTGAGGTGCTTGCCGAACTGACACTTTACGGAAAAAAAGCACCATGATAGAAATTGAGAAATGTAGAAATTAAGAAATTAAAAAATTAAAAATAAATAAAGATGAAAAAATATGTAATTTTAGTAGCAATTGTTGCCGTGTATTCATGCACCGGCGATATATACGACAACATCAAAGAGATGGCTGATTCGGAAATAGTGTACCCTGTCGGATACAAGCAGGAACATCTCGTAGCGAAGGCGGGTAGCCAGAGGGTGGAAATTGATTTGTACCCCAGCCGTTTGAAAGCCTCTGAAATGGCAAAGATTCTGCCAAAAGCGAAAAAAACAGTGGTGGAATACGGCGATACGCTAATTAGAATAGACAGCGTGTGTTCGTGGGTGAATATTACCAATCTTACCATTCCAAGTACGTATCGCTTCAAGATATATACCGAAGACGAGCACGGCAATAAATCCATACCGGTGGAAGTCCGCCAGCAACCGTTCACTTCCGCAGATAGAGATGCATTGGTATTTAACGCTTCCGTTTCTGCTTCTGTATCAACGGGTATTGTTAATATAGTCGCAATGCCCGACTTCTATACGCTTCACGGCGTGCGCTACAGCTATACCGACAAAGACGATGTGCCACAAAGTGAAGAAACCCAAAACAACAGTTTTATTTTGAACAATCTGAAAGCGGGTGCAACCACTGCGCTAAGCGTTTCCTGTTATTTATTGCCGAATGGCGCCATTGATACGCTATGGATTGACGGCACTGCGGACTTGAAAACACTGACACAGGCAGCGTTTGATACATACATCAACGAGACGAATCCATTTCCTACAGGCTATCAGCACATTATTACTGCCTCCGGTTACTACCTGCATTTAGCTGACTTCGACATTGGTGTAGAAGGTGTGTCTTTTTACAAATCTACCACTCTTAATGGTGGAAATCATGCCTATAGGAATATTGGCGGCGACCCGATCGATCGTGTTGGAATCTACAATGATGCAGGCTATAACGGTATAGCATGGGCTGCTCCTAGCGATTGGCAAGTCTATACGATAGATGTGCAAGATGCCGGAATCTATAAACTGGAACACAATTATGCTACCAATACAGTCATTAATTCCGCCACCTGTACCATTGACCTTTTGGACTATTTTGGTACCATAAATTCACCCGGCACAGGTTCCTACACAAACTATCGATATGTAGATATGGGAACGGTTTACCTAAGTGCCGGAACACATAAAATTAAATGGATAATTACAGCAGGCGACCCCGGTATCATGGGTATAAGGTTTACCAAGGTGGGTTAAATTCTTTTTTCGTAAATTTGCAGCGTTTTTGATAAAATATAAAGAAATAAAATGAATACAAGAAAAGTAATGATTTCAGGTTTGCTCGTAGTGTTGTTCTTTTCACACACGGCAAATGCACAGGAGAATCGCTGGTCGGAAGAACGGGCGAATAATTGGTATCAATCAGTCAAATGGTTGAATGGCATCAATTACATTCCTTCCGATGCACTCAATTATACGGCGATGTGGGATAAAACGAGTTTTAATCCCAAACTCATTGACAAAGAACTCGCCCTTGCAGAAAGTATCGGTATCAACAGTGTCCGCTTCATTATGCAGTACGCCGTCTATGAAGATGACCCGCAATACTTTCTCAACACGCTTGACAAATTTCTGAACATTTGCGAAAAACACAAAATCGTTGCGATGCCGGCGTTTTTCGACGATTGTGCTTTCGGAACAAACAGAGACCCGAAAATCGGCAAGCAGCCCGAACCGTTAGAGGGCTGGTTCTTTTGGGCTTGGTCGCCGTCGCCGGGACATCAAATGGTCGTTGACCAACGGGAACATCCGAAATTGGAAAAGTATGTGAAAGATGTTTTAACCCGTTTCAAAAATGATAAGCGAATTATCGTTTGGGACTTGTACAATGAACCGACGAACGGCGGCATTGGGGGGAAATATACACTGCCGCTTGTCCAAAAAGTTTTCGTTTGGGCGAGAGAGGTTGCCCCGTCGCAGCCGGTAACCGTCGCTGCGTGGAGCGGACACGCCGAACTGAACAAAATAATTACCGATAATTCCGACGTAATTTCGTTTCATCTCTACTCAACAAAAGCCGAAACGGAGAAACAAATTAAGCACTGGAAATCATTTGGTCGTCCGGTCATTTGTACCGAATGGTTCCACCGTTTAGCCGGTTCAACGGTTGCCGATATTTTGCCGTTGTTCAAAGAGGAAAACGTCGGTTCGATGCTTTGGGGATTGGTTAACGGTAAGTCGCAAGCCCATCTCGGTTGGGACCACCGCCCCGAAATGTTGCCCTATACGAAAACATGGAAGCACGACTTGTACAAAGGAGACTTCAAACCGTACGATGTGAGTGAGATAGAACTTATTAAAGAGTTGAGTATAAAATGAAAA
>BBRT01000001.1 GCA_001417715.1 Candidatus Symbiothrix dinenymphae | reverse complement strand
AAAGGTGCATGCCTGATAGTATCCCGCCAATTATGTCCTCCGCTCAAATCAAAGAAAAGGGAATAGAACACCGGAGTAGAAACCACCACATGGTCAATGGCAGCAGGCGTTTGAGAGCCCACTTTATCATCATTTATCCACGAAAATATCAACCGCCTTGTGGTTCCATTAAATCTCGCCTCCACAGTATGTTTTGCCTGTCGCCATGCAGTGTCGCCCTGACAAGTATCCATAGCAACCACATCGAGCAATTGCCCTGCCACAGGAATAACAGTCGTATCAGTCATATAGACCGTCATATAATCCTTTTTCTCAGAGACACCACCTTCACCGGCAGCCTTCCAGTCGTAAGTGAGAACATAATCTTCGGCGGCACTTGGCAATTCGAGGTCGATATAGAGATGCGAAATGCTTGTAGCCTGCGCAAACGGTGGTTGCAGAGCAAGAGCAGTAGAGACATCTATCGCATAATGATTCGAGACACCACCATCATCCGAAATATAAGCAGCATAATTAGAGTTACGTGCCCCGGTTCCAATAAACCATTTATTGGGTTGGCTGTCCTGCGTATATTTCCACTTCTCGAAAGTAGGCGAATTAGGTTCGAATGTTTCCTCAAAATTTGTTTTACCCCACTTGCCATATAGGACGGTATCGCATAGAACACGGTTCACTTCAAAATCCCACTCAATGGTGCAAAGCGAATCCACATACCACTTGTTAAAGAAGACATATCCGGTAAGTGTCGGTGGTTCCGGTTTCGCGAACGTGCGCGTATGCCCTACAATTTGCGGTGGCACCGGAGAGGCAGTTGCCGCCAGCGTGTTAAATGTGACCGTATGTCCGAATAGCCATCTTGCCCACAAGACGATATCTCTTTCTTGTCCTGCCGGGATGCTCCGAACAATGATTCCGGGGTCAACCTCAGTCGGCTCTCGGTCACGCCAGCCGTCAAAGAACCATTCGGTTCGTTCCGGGGCTACCAAAGGCGTTTCCGTAAAATAGCTGTAAGCAGTAATACTGTCGAAAACACCGGGAGCACCATAAGCTCCACCTATACCGGGATTTTTGAAATGTCCACCATCCATCATATAGGTAATCGTGCGGAGCCGCCACTTGGCATAAAACTTCTTATTTCCGGAGCTACCTGCCTCGATTCTGCTATTCCGCAAGGTTTTTGCTGCATTCTCAAACCAGCCGTCAAACACCCACCCCTGTTTTACCGGCTCAGGCAGTGTAAATGTGCTGAGTATCGTATATCTGGTAATACTGTCGACAACGCCGGGGTCACCATAAAGACCACCTATTCCGGGATTTCTGAAATGACCACCATCCAGTTCGTACGCAATCTCATAGCGTTTCAGTTCCCAGGTAGCATGCAGATGAACCGGTTCTAATACCGAGATAGGGAAAGTGGCTCTCACATCGTTACTTGGTTCATCATCATCATCGTCATAAAACCACCCGGCGAACGAATAATTTGCCAGAGCCGATGATGAGGGGTCTTGCGTAGAAAAGGGAATAGAACACCGGAGTAGAAACCACCACATGGTCAATGGCAGCAGGCGTTTTGAGCGGCACTTCTGTTAGTAAGCCCCACACCCCTATCAGCCCCATTAAGCACAAAATATTCCTTGCCTGGTGTACTGACCCGGCTCTCACCACCGAGTGGAATTTTACAAATCCGGTGACGACTGATATGGACTTGTATGCTAAATGGAAAACGGTTTATACCATTCTTGCTGAGGATTTTGAAAAGGTGGATGCTAACTGGATTGTGATAAATGGAACTCAGACTAACAAGTGGATGATAGGTGCAAATGCGGCTGACAATGACTCTAAGGTTATCTATATTTCTGATAATAATAAGGATAATCGCTATAAAACAGACGCTCAAAGTGTGACGCATTTCTATCGTGACGTGCACATGCCCAAGATATTCCCTGCCGGTGCCAAACTGTATATTTCCTTTGAATGGAAAGGGATGGGACAAAAAAATGTAACGGCGGCGAAATTGGTCGATTATTTGAGTGTCCGCATACAGGATGCCCCTCCGGTGGCAGGTACTGTGCCACTAAAAACGGCAGCGAATCAGCCTCTGCGTGAGCTTAACGATGCTTATTCGTGGAGAGAGGAAAAAGGGGAGTATGACCTCGCTGCCTATTTCGGCAATAATGCTGCGCGAAAGCTTGTCTTTACCTGGGCTAACGACGATGAATTGGGAGCACAACCGCCGGTTGCGATTGATAATATCGCTGTTTACACGGATTCTATTCCGGTAACGGTCGTGTTCGTGGTGACGAGTGACAATCAGTTTGCTTCCACTGTGGCTTACGGCACTCCGGTGAGACAGCCGGCCAATCCATCGCGCGAAGGCTACACGTTCAGAGGTTGGCGAGCGGACAATAGTGCCAGAGATTGGAATTTCGATGACCCTGTGGAACCGACTCCCACCTTGCCGCTGACGATGACGCTGACGGCACAGTGGAGCGGAGGTCCTCCCGCTACTGAGGTAGAAATTGTTGAGCCGATGGACGATATACAAATATATCCCAATCCGGCAGACGAAGAGGTGACGGTCACAAACGCACTCGGAAACACAGTTACCATCATCAGCAGTCAAGGCAGAACGATGTATTCAAAAGTAGCGAAAAGCAACGAAGAACGCATTGTGCTCTCATCCTGGGCAGCAGGAATCTACATCGTGAAAGTATCCTCAGAGAAGGGCGCAATACGCAGCACGCTGAAGTTGATAAAGGAGTAGCGAAATGCTCCTTTATTTCCCTTTCAAAATGCGCTGAATTTCATCCAACTTCTGCCATGTTTCGCGTGGCGAGAGGCTTTCGAGGTCGAGGTTGTTGATTTCATCGCGAATTTGCGACAACACCGGGTCGTCTAACTGGAAAAAACTCATTTGGACACCCTCGTGCTTGGTGGCGATGTCGGTCATGGGCTTTGCAACATTGCCTTGCCGATTTTCGGTTTCCAGGCGGACGAGAATTTCGTTGCTGCGTTGGATGATGCTTGGTGGCATCCCCGCCATTTTCGCTACATGAATACCAAAACTGTGTTCGCTGCCTCCGCGCACGAGTTTGCGCAGAAAAATCACCTTGTTGTCCGTCTCTTTGACAGTTACATTGTAGTTTCGGATGCGCTTAAACGTCTTTTCCATCTCGTTCAACTCGTGGTAGTGCGTGGCAAAAAGCGTTTTGGCACGACCGCGTGCCTGGTCGTGGATGTATTCAATAATCGCCCATGCGATGGAAATGCCATCGTAGGTGGACGTGCCGCGCCCCAACTCGTCGAACAGCACCAGACTGCGTTCCGACAGGTTGTTGAGAATGTTAGCCGCCTCGTTCATCTCCACCATAAACGTGGACTCGCCCGCCGAAATGTTGTCGCTGGCACCCACACGTGTGAAAATCTTATCCACAATGCCAATACGGGCGGCATCGGCAGGCACGAACGAACCGATTTGCGCCATCAGCGTGATGAGTGCCGTCTGTCGCAAAAGCGCAGATTTCCCCGCCATATTCGGACCGGTGATGATGAGAATTTGCTGCGTTTCATCGTCCAGAAACACATCGTTGGGGATGTAGTGCTCGCCGCTCGGCAACTCCTGCTCAATCACGGGGTGCCGACCATTTTGGATGTTAATCACCTGACTGTCATCTATTTGCGGGCGGATGTATTTGTTCTTTTGCGCCGTTTTAGCAAACGACAGCAGGCAGTCTATCTGCGCCAACAGTCCGGCATTGGTCTGAATGGGCACGATGTATTCCATCAGTTCCTGCACCAAATCCTTAAACAGTTGCTCTTCCAGCGAGGCTATTTTGCCCTCTGCACCGAGAATTTTGTCCTCATACACTTTCAGTTCCTGCGTGATGTAGCGCTCGGCACCAACCAGCGTCTGCTTGCGAATCCAATCTTTCGGCACCTTGTGTTTGTGAACGTTGCTCACCTCAATGTAGTAGCCGAACACATTGTTGAAACTCACATTCAGCGACGAGATGCCCGTGTTTTCGCGTTCGCGCATCTTCAGTTGAACCAGGAAGTCCTTGCCAGAATAGGCAATCTCCCGCAGCTCGTCGAGTTCGGCATTCACCCCGTTGTTAATCACACTGCCCTTGCTGAGCTGCACGGGCGGCTCCGGAACGAGTTCGCGGGCTATTTTGTCGCGGATGCCGGTGCAGAGATTGAGCTGTTCGCCCAACCGTTTCAAACCCGCGTCGGACGAGCCTTCGCACCCCTGTTTGATAGGTTCAATGGCTTGCAGGGCGGTTTTCAGTTGGGCAACTTCGCGCGGATTGACCCGCCCGACTGCCACTCTGGAAATGACCCGCTCCAAATCCCCAATCACGCTGAGTTGTTTTTCCAAGACGCCTTTCAGCGTGAGGTCTTGGAAAAAATAATCGACTGCCGCGAGGCGATTTTCGATTTGCTTCACGTCTTTGAGCGGGAATGTCAACCAGCGCCGCATCATGCGTCCACCCATCGGGGTGATGGTGCGGTCGAGCACGTCAATCACCGCTTTACCGCCCTCACTCATCGACGTGAGCAACTCCAGACTGCGAATCGTGAAGCCGTCCAAGTGCATAAACCGGTCGCCTTCGATGCGCGAAAGGGCTTTGATATGTCCAATCTGCGTGTGCTTGGTGCTGTCTAAATAGCACAAAATGGCTCCGGAAGCCACCACGCCGTTCGTGAGGTTGTGCACACCAAACCCTTTGAGGTTCGCCGTTTCAAACTGCATGAGGAGGCGTTCGTTGGCGTTGGTCTCCGTAAACACCCAGTCCTCCATCTCAAACGTGAGCCACTTGCTGCCGAAAGCAGTGGTAAACGTTTTGCGTTTGCTCCGGTCTATCAGCACTTCTTTGGGCGCAAAATTGGTCAGCAGGGCTTCCACATAGTTGGCATCGCCCTCCGCCGTCATAAATTCGCCCGTTGAAATGTCGAGAAACGCCACGCCGCACAGATTTTTGTTGAAATGCACGGCGGCAAGGAAGTTGTTCTCCTTGTGGTTCAGCACGTTACCGTTGATGTTCACACCCGGCGTCACTAATTCGGTCACGCCGCGTTTGACAATCTTGTTGGTCAGTTTGGGGTCTTCCAACTGGTCGCAAATAGCCACCCGCTTGCCTGCACGTACCAATTTAGGCAAGTAGGTGTCCAATGCGTGATGTGGGAAGCCCGCCAACTCTACATGCGAAGCAGCTCCGTTAGCGCGTTTGGTGAGAGTAATGCCCAAAATTTCGGACGTTACGATGGCATCTGCACCAAATGTTTCGTAGAAATCGCCTACACGGAACAATAAAATGGCATCGGGATATTTCGCTTTCACTTCGGCGTGTTGCCGCATCATCCCTGTTTCGCCGCCTTTCGCTGCCATAATCAGTTAGCTAACAGTTTTTTTACTGCTTCCGAGATGGCACGCCCTTCGGCTTTGCCTGCTAACGACTTGGAGGCAACGCCCATCACTTTGCCCATGTCTTGCGCGGAAGTAGCTCCCACTTGTGCAATTACCGCCTTAACAGCGGCTTCCAATTCACCTGCGGAGAGTTGCTGCGGCAAGTAAGTCTCCAAGACAGCGATTTCCGCGAGCTCCTTTTCCGCCAACTCGGGGCGATTTTGCTCGGCGTAAATCTGCGCACTGTCTTTGCGCTGCTTCACCATCTTCTGCAAGATTTTCACTGCGGTGTCGTCCGAAAGTTCACCGTCGGCACCCTTAGCGGTTTTTGCTTCCAAAAACTCCTTTTTCACGCCCCTCAGGGCTTCCAATCGCAGCTTCTCCTGTGCCAGCATAGCTGCCTTAATGTCATTGCTGACTGTGTCAAATAAACTCATAATTGTATGTATTTAAAATGTTGTGCGGCAAAGGTACAAAAATTTCGCCTAAATTCTTTTGTGAGGTGCGGGCTGCGGGGCAGTTTTTTTGTTAACAAATTTGCATTATTCAAATATTAGTTGTACCTTTGCACCCGAATATCGGAAGGTATTCAGGGGAGATGGGCGACCATCGCCCCCCCAGGGGAAAGCAGCTCAGGTAGTTTTCCCTTTTCCTTTGAATACCAACCTTAACTTATCCACATCATATCGCTTTATCTCTCCGGTATAAAGCCGAATAATAATCGTTGTCAGGGTCTTAGCTCGCCCATCCTGCAAAGCAGCTTTTAATCCCGCCCATACATCAGTCATTGCATAATTTTTATCAAGGTAGATTAATGCTTCCGGAACTTTTTGCTCTGATGCCGACTTGATAGAAGCCTGTATCGCATTTTTCCCGTTTTCGGTAATTGGTATTTTTGCATCTGAAAACATGCCCGTTTTCAAATTGAGCGCATCCGGATTTTTACGCCCTGTTTCATTGACTACGTTGAGCAGTTGGTATTGTTCGCCGTGATATTTTGCCAAGTCGGTATAAGCCTTGACATTTTTCTGTGCCTCCTGTGGGTTTTGATGAAATTTTTTTGGAAGTCTTAGGATACCGCCGCTTTTGAACTTTTTTTCGTTATAGCCATCCGGTGTCGATAGAAACGGGTTTCGGTCGACGACTTGGTGAGCACATAGGATGGTGGTGTCATATCCGGTGCGCAACCGTTGTTGGTTACATTTTCCTGTCATTGGTGTCACGTTTTTGGACTCAAATTTGCGGCAAAGGTAATTCTTTTAAAGTTCAAATGGCATTTTTTGCTGGAAATTTTTCATTTTTCAGCTAAATCTTGTTTTCAGGTGCTATTATTTCGCAAGCGGTGCCTTGTACCGTAGGGACAATACATAGCCTTTTATCCCGTAGGGATTGTAGCTCGGTAGAAAATCACACCTCTCCTTCTCCCTGCATCCCGTAGGGATGCAACATAATCCGCAATCGGTTGCATCCCTACGGGATGCTGAAATGGGGGAGGCATTCCATTTCTACCGAGCTATAATCCCTACGGGATAAAACACCGTTTGCGAAATAATAGCACCTGAAAAAAAGATTTAGCCAAATAACTATTATTAGTTAAAAAAAAAGCAGTACCTTTGCGGGCGAATATATAAAAACATTGTCATGAATCAATTAACGGCGCAAGTTTCGGGCTTTCAATATCCGCTTTTTATGAAGATTTTGAAACGCTTTGCTGTTGTTAGCTATCAGCCAAAGGCAAAGGTTGTGTTTGAAGAAGATTCTGAAAAAGAGATAGAACAAAATTTACAACAAGGATTTAAAGAATTAAATTTGGTTTTGCAAGGTAAACTTAAAGCTCGTCCGGTACGGGAACTTCTCAATGAGCTATAGTGTAGTAACGATACCAAATTTCGACAAAGAACTAAAACGCCTTGCCAGAAAATATCCATCCCTGAGAATAGAAATAGCCTCCTTGGTTGAAAAATTGGAGAAAAATCCTTTTGAGGGAACCGATTTGGGTAACAATGTCCGCAAAATTCGTTTATCTATCCAATCAAAAGGAACGGGAAAACGAGGCGGAGCAAGGTTAATAACATACATTAAAATTGTGGAAGAAACCTTATACTTGCTGTCTATTTACAACAAAGGGGCGCAAGATACGATTACCGCAAAAGAAATCACAAAACTTATCTCAGATGTAAACATTCTATGCGCCGATGCCCCCCAACTAATTGCAGGTTGAGGGAGGGGTGGGGGGAGCGATGCATTTTCTACCGAGCGATGCATTCCTACGGGATGCGTTGGGCTGGGATATGCTGGGCTTTCAGCCTGAACCGTCATTGCGGGCTTGACCCGCAATCCCCTGTTCTACATCGCTCTGTAGCACAACATTCAGTTCATTTTCATGGGATTGCGGGTCAAGCCCGCAATGACGGTTCGGGCTGAAAGCCCGCAATGACGATAATAACGAAATTAGCAAACACTAACATAATGAAGTGTTAAATTCAAAAAAAATCCATTGTCATTTCAAAAACATTCACTACCTTTGCCGCCGATAGATAACAAATTAATAAAATAAATAATAAAATGAAAAGATTTTGGACAATACTAATGTGGACGGTTGTCATGCTTACCGTTTATTCGTGCGGACAGAGCAAACATGCCCCTGTTTCGGTGATTTTCGATACGGACATGGGTCCGGATATTGATGATGTAGGTGCTTTGACGATTCTGCATGCCATGGCAGACAGTGGCGAAGTGCGCATATTGGCTACTCTTGCGAGCAACCAACATGAATATTCCGTACCCTGCATAGATTTGATAAATACTTATTACAGACGTCCCGACCTGCCGACCGGTGCTCCGCTCACAGGCCCGAATCAGGGAGCTTGGCCCGTTAAAAACTGGACGGAAACATTTACGGCTCATTTCCCGCATCGCGTGAAAGCGACTGCCGATGCGCCCGATGCCGTGCAGGTTTACCGTCGCATCCTTGCAGGTGAACCGGATACTTCCGTGGTGGTGGTTACGGTCGGTTTTTTGACCAACCTTGCCGCTTTGCTGCAATCGCCGCCTGACCAATACAGTTCTTTGAACGGCAAACAATTAGTCAGCCAAAAAGTGAAACACTTGGTTTCAATGGCCGGACTGTTTCCCCATGGTAGTCGTGAATATAACGTTATGACGGATACTGTTGCTTCTGGAATTGTGTTTGACCGGTGGCCTACCCGTATCATACTCAGTGGTGCCGAAATAGGCGGAAAAGTACGTACCGGCAAGCGATTGATCGCTCCCGAAAGAACACTCACACCGGCAAAAGATGTGTATATGATATGTATGCCAAATAACGGAACATGGGCTTCGTTTGACCAGACAGCCGTATTGATTGCGGTACGAGGCGTTGCTCAATATTTCAATACCGTGAAAGGACAGATTAAATTGGAAACAAACGGCACTACTTCATGGCAAGACAAGCCTGACGGAAAACATGAATATTTGACCTTTAAAATGCCTCCCGAAGAACTGGCAACAGTTATCGAAGGTTTGATGATGCACGAACCAATTAAGTAAAAGTTTATGTTTATAACAAATAATAAAAATTTTCGTTAGTTCCAAAAAATGTTGTACCTTTGCATTTTTAGGAACATAAAAATGTAGTGAAACAACATAAAATGGAACGTAAATTCACACAACAACTTTTGAAATGGAAAAATTCTGCGAGCAGAATGCCATTGATAGTTACCGGAGCACGTCAGGTTGGCAAGACGTATGGCTTGTTGGAATTTGGCAAAGCGCATTACAAAAATGTCGTTTATCTGAATTTTGAAAATTTTTCCGAATTGCACGAGATTTTTGAGCGTGATTTGAATCCCGTCCGAATTATTCGGGAATTGTCGGTCAAAAAGGGTGAACCCATTTTTCCTGATGCTACATTGCTGATTTTCGACGAAGTTCAAGCTTGCGAGCGGGCTTTGACTTCGCTGAAATATTTTTGCGAAGATGCACCGCAATATCACATTGCTGCTGCAGGAAGTCTTTTGGGTGTTACGCTCAATCGCTCAAAATTTTCGTTCCCTGTCGGCAAAATTGACAGGATTGTGCTTTATCCGCTTGATTTTGAGGAATTTCTTTGGACTTTGGACAGGAAAAGCGGAGCGGAACTTATCCGCGAATGTTTTGAAACAAACAGTAAATTTACGGCTCACACCGATTTTTTGGACTTGTACAAACTTTATCTTTTAATAGGCGGAATGCCGCAAATCGTTAGAGAATATGTTAAAAGCAAGGATTTTGACATTATCTCAGTTTTGCAACATAATATCAACGACGCCTACATTGCCGATATGGTGAAATATGCACAACCGACGGAAACTAACCGGATTTTGGCGGCTTTCAACAGTATTCCGGCGCAGTTGGCGAAGGAAAATCACAAGTTTCAGTATAAAATTATAAAAACCGGAGCGCGGGCTTATGAATATGAAGCCCCGCTGGACTGGTTGCAGGCAGCGGGAATTGTGCGCAAATGCGTGAAAGTGACCGAAGGCAAATTTCCTTTGGAATTGTTTGCACAGCACAATTCGTTCAAGGCATATCTTACGGATGCCGGTTTGCTGTCGTCGAAATATTCGCTTCCACGCAATGTTTTATTAAGCGATTTTTCGGGTTTTGATACTATTAAAGGTGCATTGGCTGAAAATTATGTTTTTGTGGCATTGAATCAGAACGGTTACGAACCGCATTATTGGGAATCGGAAGGTAAGGCGGAAGTTGATTTTATTTTTCAGGATAGAAACGGAAAAATTATTCCGGTTGAGGTAAAATCGTCGGAAAACAATCGTTCGCGCAGTTTGAATCTCTATGTGGCGAAATATAAGCCGGATTATTCCATTCGCATTTCCGCCAAAAATTTCGGCTTTGAAAACAATATCAAGTCTGTACCGCTGTATGCTGTTTTTTGTTTGTAATTTGGTTGATAATACATCATAATAATTGTTATGTATTAAATTCGCTATTCGCTGAATCGCTGCTTCTAAAATAGTCGTTTGCGAATCTCGTTATTTTCTTGTAATTTTGCGCCCTGAAAAAAACATTAAAAATAATATAGATAATGAGCAAATATAGAGAAAAACTTTTCTCGGAGTTTCCGCCCGTTTCAACTGAAAAGTGGATGGAGAAAATTACTGCCGACCTCAAGGGGGCAGATTTCGAAAAAAAACTCGTTTGGAAAACAAACGAAAATTTCGATGTGCAGCCGTTCTACCGCAAGGAAGACCTCGCCGGGCTGAAAGCAATTGACACCGTGCCGGGCGAATTTCCCTACATGCGCGGCTCAAAAAAGAACAATGACTGGTTTGTGCGCCAAGACATTGTGGTGACAAGCTTCGCCGAAGCCAACAAAAAGGCATTGGACATCCTCAACAAGGGTGTTAACTCGCTGGGCTTCAAGATCAAAGGTGAGGAAATCAGCAGGGAACACATCGCGACCCTGTTGAAAGACATCCTGCCGGAATGTGTTGAACTGAATTTCACGACCTGCAATATGCAATCGGCGAAATTAGTCGAGATTTTGGTGGCGTATTTCAAAGAAAAAAAGTACGATTTGACGAAAATTCACGGGTCGGTAAACATCGACTTCGTGGGCATCATCCTGCGAAAAGGGCACGTCAAAGAGGAATGGCTCAAGGAAATGGTGGCGGCGGTCAAGGCTGTGGCTCCCGAAATGTACCTCTTCAAGGTCATCGGCGTGAATGCCTGCCTGTTTAAGAATGCGGGGTCGACTATCACGCAGGAATTGGGCTACGCGCTGGCGTGGGGCGATGAACTTTTGAGTCAGTTAATAAAAGCGGGCTTAGAGCCTGCCTTAGCGGCTAAAAAAATCAAATTCAATTTCGGCGTTTCCACCAACTACTTTTTGGAAATCGCCAAATTCCGCGCAGCACGCCTGCTGTGGGCAGAAATTGTAGAATCATACAAACCAACGTGCAAACACGATTGCCCGAACGAAGGACCGAACAACCAATGCCGCTGTGCGAGCAAAATGAATATCTTCGCGCAGACTTCGACGTTCAAACAAACGCTTTACGATGCCCACGTCAATCTCCTCCGCACGCAAACGGAAGCTATGTCGGCATCCATCGCAGGGGTTAATTCGCTGTTAGTGAACACTTTCGATGAAGCCTACAAGACACCTGATGATTTCTCGGAACGCATCGCCCGCAACCAACAACTGTTGCTGAAAGAAGAATGCCACTTCGACAAAGTGGGAGACGTGAGCGGCGGCTCCTATTACATCGAAACGCTGACCGACTCTATCGCCAAAGAGGCGTGGAAGTTGTTCACGGACACAAAAACCAAAGGTTTTTACAAGTCGGTGCTCGCCGGAGAAATCCAAAATGCAGTCAATGCAAGCGCAGACAAGCGTTTCAAGGCATTGGCGCAACGCCGCGAAGTGTTGCTGGGCACCAATCAATTCCCGAATTTTGCAGAAGTGGCAGGTAAGCAAATTGTTGCGGACACCACCATATGCGGATGCCAAGGCAGCGAATCGGGCATTCCCACCTTGAACACGAAGCGTTTGGGCGACGAATTTGAAACCCTCCGCCTCACCACCGAAAAATCCGGCAAGGAAGTGAAAGCCTTCATGCTCACCATCGGCAATTTGGCGATGCGACTGGCACGCTCGCAATTCTCGTCCAACTTCCTGGCGTGCGCGGGCTACAAAGTAATCGACAACCTCGGCTTTGAAACAGTGGCAGAAGGCGTTGCAGCGGCTCGCAAAGCCAAAGCAGACCTCATCGTGCTCTGCTCAAGCGATGACGAATACGCCACCTTCGCTCCCGAAGCCCACAAATTGATTGGCGACAAGGAAATCTTAGTCATCGCCGGCGCGCCCGCGTGCTCGGAAGATTTGAAAGCGCAAGGCATCACAAACTATATCAATGTGAAAAGCAATGTGCTGGAAACGCTGCAAGGGTTTAATGCGAAATTAAATATTAAATAAAAAATGCTCACTCCCTCGCAAATAAAATTTTACGAATCGCTTACCGAGCAGGAACAATTTGTACTTAAAATGCTTGCCATCAATGGGAGAGGCATTGATATTAGTGATTTGCAACGATGTATTCGTCTTAAGTATTCAATGGTGCAAAAGCTCATTAAAGAGTTTTTAGAAAAAGCGATAACAATCAATTTAGTAGGAGTTGACAGAGGTGGTTATTATTCACAATATGCGACAATTCCGGATTTTTTGATTTACATTTGCCCGCAACTCACCGGTATGGATGAGTTGTGGTGTCATATTATTAAGAAGGACCCCTTTGGTTACTATTCTTATGATAGCGAAAGGCGGTATGGCCCGTTGCTGCGAAATTTGCTTTACACGCTTTGCCATTCCCCTAAAAAATATCCCGAATACGAAAAAGCGTTTGTAGAGTATTATGAACATAATGTTTCTGACGTTTATATACCGATATTGCACGACAACAACTATGCTCCTTATTGGCATTTGATAAATCCCAAAATTATAAATACTGCCATAGATGGTATTCACCATAACAATCTACGCAACTTGGTGCCAACATCAGAAACTGTCAGTCAAATAGAGCGTTTGGGTGCTGCATGTAAAGTGGATGTTCAAAAAACCGTTTTGGACATACTCCACGTAGGGCAGTTTTATCAGGGAAATTTTGCAGACGTGATAAAAGACTCAGATTCTACTGCATTAGCCATTGAACGATTAGCAATCGTGCATTTGATAAACGGAAACACCGATGAAGCCTTCAAAACATTCAAACGGAGATTGAACAGTAGTGGCATTAAAATACCGCTCCCTTTTGTTTCTATTTATGCTTCCTTTTATTATATTGCCACTTTGTTTATTGTTGATAATCAGGTATCTATGCCCATTTTTCAAAAATTTTATGCATGGGTACTGAAAAGTCGAGGAAAACTGAGGCATGAACGTTACTTTGAACCGGCTGTTTGTTATGCTCTGAATCACAAAAAATCCTCCTATTCTGCGTTAATTAATACCATAAAAACGGAGATTTTGCGGGATGAAACAACACTCTTTACTTTAATCCAAATCCTGACTCTCTATCTTTCAGGCGAAAAAATAAACAATAAAAAAGAACTTGTCGCTATTGCGAAAAAGGCATACAATTCCGAAATGTGGATTTTGGCTTATGAAGTGCTTTTTGTTCTGAAACAATGGGTTGATGATGCCGAAATTAACGATTTGTATCAATCGCTTTCCGGAAAAATGGACTATCAGCCTGTTTTGTCCCGAATTGTGCGCCAAGAGGATTGGGAAAAATCGCTGGATTTGCTCTTGGGAATGAAAAGTTCGTCTGCTAAAACCAAAGGCACTGCAAAAGATGCCGAAAATACTTCGCGCGTGGTGTATTATTTTAGGCCAAGCAACATGGATATTCAGCCCATACTGCAAACTCGGCAAGCGAAGGGCTGGTCGGCGGGCAGAAATATAGCCCTCAAAACGTTGTTTGCAGGCGAAGCCAAAGGTATGAGCGACCAAGATTTTCGTGTTGCAAAAACGCTGCAGTACCATAACAGTTACTATGACTCATACTACGCATTTAAAAAAGATGTTTTCCCTGCTTTAATCGGCCACCCCTACATTTTCTTGGCAGGGACAGCCGACACGCCGGTAGAATTTGTGGAGGCAAAACCCATTATTTCAATCAAAAAAGAGGCAAATAAATATACGCTTGATTCGGATGTGAAAAATTTTGCAGAAATCATTATCGTAGAGAAGGAAACCAACACGCGCTATCGTATTTACTCACTTACGCCGCGCCAACAGCAGATTTTGCAAGTCATCAACGAGCAACCCATTAGCGTTCCCGAACATGGCAAAGACAAATTGGTGGCTTTGCTTGGCAATTTCAGTGCGGAGGGAATGACTGTGCATTCCGATTTGGTTGCTTCCGAAAACACGCAGGTTGATATTCGCGAAGTGCCTGCTGATGAGCGTATTAGGGTGCAGTTGCTGCCGTTTGGCGATGGCTTGAAGGCAGAACTTTATGTGAAACCCTTTGGCGACCGTCCGCCTTACTGCAAGGCAGGAAAAGGCGGCAAAGCATTGATTTCCAACGAAAAAGACACACAGTTGCAAGTCAAACGCAATTTTGAAAAGGAGAAAGAAAACGAAACCATTTTGCTAAACGATATTCAAAGTCTTGAAAGTTTGAACTTTGCGGATGATTTAATGTCGTTCGACGAGCCATTAGACTCGCTCGAACTGCTTGATATTCTGCGCAATCACACCGATATTTGCGTGACGGAATGGCCCGAAGGCGAACGATTTAAGTTGCGCGGCACGGCAAATTCCGGCAATCTGAAAGTCAATATCCAAAGCGGCATCAACTGGTTTAACCTCGATGGCGAACTGAAAGTGGATGAAAACACGGTCGTTTCGCTCCAAAAATTGCTGACGCTCACTGCCCAAGGTCACAATCAGTTTATTGAACTCAGCACCGGCGAATTTTTGGCATTGACCAAAGAACTCAAAAAGCAGTTGGACGAATTGCGGCTGTTCACCACCATCGAAAAAGACCAACTGCGGCTCAACAAATTTGCATCCGTCGCTCTCGGCGATTTTTTCGACAATGCCGACCTCAAAGCCGACAAAAAATGGAAAGATTTTCGGAAAAATGTGGAACAAACCAAGTTGCTCGACACACCCCTTCCAGCCAATCTGAAAGCCGAACTTCGCAGCTATCAGGAAGAGGGCTTCCGCTGGCTCACGCGCCTCGCGGCTTGGGAGGGTGGGGCGTGCTTGGCAGACGATATGGGTTTGGGAAAAACGGTGCAGACATTGGCGGTGTTGCTCAACCGCGCCCCGCTGGGAGCCGCGTTGGTGGTTTGCCCCGTGTCGGTGGTTGGCAATTGGCTCAACGAAATACAGCGTTTTGCCCCTACGCTGAATGTTAAAACATTGAATAGTGGGACGAAGAGCCGCAAAGAAATTCTAAGTTCGCTCGAAGCCGGCGATGTATTGCTCGTGTCGTATGGACTATTGCAGTCGGAGGAAAAGTTGATGGCGGAACCCGAATTTGCCACCGCAGTGCTCGACGAGGCGCATGTAATCAAAAACTACGCCACCAAAACGTCCAAAGCCACCATGCAACTGCAAGCGCATTTTCGCATTGCGCTCACCGGCACACCCATTCAAAACCATTTGGGCGAGTTGTGGAATTTGTTCAACTTTATCAACCCCGGACTGCTCGGCAGTTTGCAACATTTCAACGATACATTTGTAAAATATCCCGATGAGCGAACAAACAAATATCTCAAAACTCTGATTTCGCCGTTTATCCTGCGCCGTACCAAAACCGCCGTGCTCGATGAACTGCCGCCAAAAACCGAAATTGTAAAAAAAATCACCCTTTCGGACGATGAAATGGCGTTTTACGAAGCCCTGCGCCGCCAAGCACTCGAAAATTTGAACAGTTCGGACGGCAGCGGGGGCGCAAAACATTTACAGGTGTTGGCAGAAATCACCAAACTGCGTCAGGCAAGTTGCCATCCCGCGCTCATTGACAGCACAATAGGCATTTCGTCGTCCAAAATGGCAACGTTCCTTGATATTGTGAGCGAATTGCGCGAAAACAAACACCGCGCCTTGGTGTTCAGCCAGTTTGTGACGCACCTCGCACTTGTCCGCAAAGAGCTTGATAAACAGGGAATTAAATATCAATACCTCGATGGCTCCACGCCGCAGCACCAGCGCGAAGAGAATGTCAGAAAATTTCAAAATGGCGAAGGCGAACTGTTCCTCATCAGCCTCAAAGCCGGTGGATTGGGGCTAAACCTCACCGCCGCCGACTTTGTGATTCACCTCGACCCATGGTGGAATCCGGCAGTGGAAGACCAAGCCTCCGACCGCGCCCACCGCATAGGGCAGCAGCGACCGGTAACCATCTATCGCCTCGTGTCAGAACACACCATCGAGGAAAAAATCATACAACTCCACGCCACCAAGCGCGACCTCGCCGACACCCTGCTCGAAGGCAGCGATATGTCAGCCAAACTCTCGCTCAAGGAGTTAGTGGAATTGATAAAAAATGCCTGAACTTTGATTTTCAGATGATTAAAGGGAGAAACATGATATAAATATGACAATATGACAATACGACAATATGACAAAAGAAATCGCAAACACCGAGCAGACGTTTATTAACGAAATCAAAACGATTATCCAAAATGGGCAATCGCAGGCTTATCGTGCCATTAATAGTGCGATGGTGGAAACGTATTGGAATCTTGGCAAGCGCATTGTGGAGCAGGAACAGCAGGGTGAGGAGCGTGCCGAATATGGTGCGGGATTGCTCAAACGTCTTTCATCCGAATTGGCCAAAGAATTTGGTAAGGGTTATTCGGTGACAAATTTACAGTTGTATCGTCAGTTTTTCACTACTTTTACCGATGATTCAAATTATTACGCACTGCGTAATAATTTGCAAGGTGATGAAAATGAGAATTATTACACAGTGTGTAATAATTCTCAATTCACAGAAATTCAGTCGGTTGAAAAAAGCCGCACAGTGTGCGGCTTTTCTGAAAAAGGCTACACACTGTGTAGCCAATTCGACAACAGTGTTTTCAATCGCCTTTCGTGGAGCCATATTCGCAGAATAATGCGGGTTGCAGATACTAAGGCAAGGGCTTATTATCTGAAAGAAGCGGCAGATAACATGTGGTCGGTGCGCTCTTTGGATAGAAATATCTCTACTCTATACTATCAGCGTTTGCTTTCTTCCCAAGTGAAAGAGCCGGTGATTGCCGAAATGCAGGAGAAGACAAAAGAATATCAACACGACCCGTTGGATTTCATTAAAAATCCAACGGTGCTGAATTTTCTTCAACTCCCCCCCAATATGGGTTATACGGAATCTGAATTGGAGCGTGCCATTATCAACCGAAGGCGACAACCCGACTATCGGCATCTTGCTCTGTACGGAAACCGACCAAGTGATTGCAAAATATTCCGTTCTGAGCGAAAACAAGCACATATTTGCCACAAAATACATGGATTATTTGCCTACGGAGGAGGAATTGCAGCGCGAGATTGAGCGACAAAAAGCGATATATTTACAGGAAAAAAATTATAAATAAAAAATAACAATTATGTACAACAACGATGAACATGAAAAAATGATGGTTGAACTCCGTCGCTTGATGGGCGAGAGAGAGAATTTGACCAAAAAGGATTTGGAAGAGATTGTGAATCAACTCAGTAGTGGAAAAACTATTCCGAAGTCACAATTAACGCCTAAACAGCAGGCGGAGAATTTGGTGTTGGAGGCACGCGAGTTAGCATCCAAAGGCGAAATGGACCAGGCAGGAAAAAAAATTGAAGAGGCACTGGAACTTAATCCCGATAGCATCGAAGCATACGAACTTTTAGCGCAATATGCTGCCACTGCAGAAAGGCTTATAGAGTGTCTTTCAAGAGCCATTTATATAGGTATGGAGCTGTTTCCTGAAGCATATCTCATGAAACATGGGGGGGATTTTTGGAGCGTTCCCGAAACTCGCCCTCTTATGCGATGCATGAAAATGCTTGCCGACCATTATTTCTTTTCAGGAGATACGGTAAAGGCTGTGGATTTTTTTGAAAAGATGATTCTTCTTAATAAGAAAGACCATCAGGGAGTTCGCTTTCAATTGTTTCCGGCACTGCTCGAATTGGGCGACTTCAAAAAATTTCAACGTTACGATAATTTGTATGAAGATAGCGGCAATACATTTGCGCTTTTCACCCGGGCACTATTTGCGTTCAAAACAAAAGGGAAATGTGCTTTTTCAAACAACAAATTGAAGGAGGCGATGCAAGCCAATCAATATGTTGCAAAACTTTTGTTGTCAAACACAGAAATTAGCACCATACCTGAGACATACAAACGGGGTGATGAAAATGAGGCTCAATATTATGTGAAGGTAGCAAAAAGCGCATGGCAAAAAAAAGAAGGCGCGTTGGACTGGTTAAGAAACTATCAAATTCAATTCTATTAAAGAGAAAAATAATAAATAAAATTATACAACATGAGCACAAAAACAGTTGAAGAAACGTGGCTGACTCCCGAACAAATCGCGGTGAAGTCGGTTTACACGAAAGAAGATTTGGAAGGTATGGAACACTTGGAGTATGCTTCGGGCATTCCGCCTTTCTTGAGAGGTCCGTATTCGGGCATGTTCGCTATGCGTCCCTGGACGATTCGTCAATACGCCGGTTTTTCTACCGCTGAGGAGTCTAATGCGTTCTATCGCAGGAACTTAGCAGCCGGACAAAAGGGACTTTCAGTCGCTTTTGACTTGGCAACGCACCGCGGTTACGATGCCGACCATCCCCGCGTGGTGGGCGATGTGGGCAAAGCCGGCGTGAGCATTTGCTCGGTGGAGGACATGAAAGTGCTGTTCGACGGCATTCCTTTGAAGGATATGTCCGTGTCGATGACTATGAACGGGGCGGTGCTGCCGATTTTGGCGTTCTACATCAATGCTGGACTGGAGCAGGGCGCGACGCTTGAAGAACTGAATGGGACTATTCAGAACGACATTTTGAAGGAGTTTATGGTGCGCAACACCTATATCTATCCGCCCGCGTTTTCGATGCGCATCATCGCCGATATTTTTGAATATACTTCGCAAAAGATGCCGAAGTTCAACTCGATTTCCATTTCGGGCTACCATATTCAGGAAGCGGGTGCTACGGCGGACATTGAGTTGGCATACACCCTTGCCGATGGGATGGAATATCTGAAGGCGGGTATTGACGCCGGCATTGATGTGGATGCGTTTGCGCCGCGGCTGTCGTTCTTCTGGGGCATTGGGATGAACCATTTTATGGAAATCGCCAAGATGCGCGCCGGCCGTTTGCTGTGGGCGAAGATTGTGAAAAGTTTTGGGGCGAAAAATCCGAAATCGCTGGCTCTGCGCACTCACAGCCAAACTTCGGGCTGGTCGCTGACCGAACAGGACCCGTTCAACAACGTGGGTCGCACGTGCGTGGAGGCGATGGCTGCCGCTTTGGGACACACCCAATCGCTGCATACCAACGCTTTGGACGAAGCCATCGCGTTGCCGACCGATTTTTCGGCGCGTATCGCCCGCAACACGCAGATTTACATTCAGGAAGAAACCTATATCACGAAAGAAATCGACCCGTGGGCAGGCTCTTACTATGTTGAAACGCTGACGGAGGAACTTGTGGACAAGGCGTGGGCATTGATTCAGGAGGTGCAGGAACTGGGCGGAATGGCAAAAGCCATCGAAACCGGATTGCCGAAAATGCGCATCGAAGAGGCGGCTGCACGCACTCAGGCACGCATCGACAGCGGCAATCAAACGATTATCGGCATCAACAAATACCGTTTGGAAAAAGAGGCTCCCATCGACATCCTCGAAGTGGATAACACAGCCGTGCGCACCCAACAGGTGGAACGTTTGAACGCCCTGAAAGCCAAACGCGACAATGCGGCAGTCAAAAAAGCACTGGCAGACATCACCGAGAGCGCGAAAACAGGCAAAGGCAACCTGTTGGACTTAGCCGTCAAAGCGGCATCGGTGCGTGCCACACTGGGAGAAATTTCCGACGCTTGCGAAGCAGTCGCAGGACGTTATAAAGCAATCATTAGAACAATAGCAGGCGTGTATTCATCAGAAACAAAGGGCGACGACGTGTTTAAAAAAGCGTGCGAACTCGCCGACAAATTCGCGAAAAAAGAAGGTCGCCAACCCCGTATCATGATAGCCAAGATGGGTCAGGACGGGCACGACCGCGGTGCAAAAGTAGTAGCAACCGGCTATGCCGACTGCGGATTCGACGTGGACATGGGACCATTGTTCCAAACGCCCGAAGAGGCAGCCCGCCAAGCCGTTGAAAACGACGTGCACGTGTTGGGCGTATCCTCGCTGGCGGCAGGTCACAAGACGCTGGTGCCGCAGGTCATCGCCGAATTGAAGAAACTGGGTCGCGAAGACATCTTGGTCATCGCCGGCGGTGTGATTCCCGCGCAGGACTACGATTTCTTGTATAAGGCTGGTGTAGCGGCGATTTTTGGTCCCGGCTCGCCGGTTACTACGGCTGCGGTTACTATTTTGGAGTTGCTGTTGCAGGAATAGACATTCCATATCTTTAAGATATGGAATGTCTGAAAAGCAATATGAAAAACGCCGAAAACATCCTTGATAAGTTGCTGAAAGAACGCAATTTGACACTAAGTTTTGCCGAGAGTTGTACCGGTGGACGCTTGGCATCTTTGTTCACTGCCATTTCGGGCTGTTCGCAGTATTTCAGAGGTGGTGTGGTGTCGTATTCTAATGAGGCGAAAATCAATGTATTGGGTGTGAATGCTGATGATGTTGCCTTGTATGGTGCTGTCAGTCAGCCGGTTGTGGAACAGATGGTGCGCGGTGCACAGCGTATTTTTGCCTCCGATTGCGCCATTGCTACCTCCGGCATTGCCGGTCCCGATGGCGGAACACCTGACAAGCCTGTTGGAACAGTTTGGATTGCAGCCATTTACAACGACAAACTCTGTTCACAAGTCTTTCACTTTGGAGGCAATCGCGCAGAAAACATTGCAGCGGCATGTGAGGCAGGCATTGAGATGCTTCTCGGTACAATGCATTAAACTTATATCACTGTTTAGGATGTTTATCCTGATAGGCTGAAAGCATCAACGTCAAGGCACCATCGCCGGTGACGTTGCAGGCGGTGCCAAAACTGTCTTGCAGGGCAAATATCGTTAGCATCAGGGCTGTACCGGCGGCATCGAAGCCCAGCACGGTTACTATCAATCCGAGCGATGCCATCACCGTGCCACCCGGAACCCCCGGCGCGGCAATGGCAAATATACTTAACAGGCAGCAAAACAGCACCATAGTGGATAGTTCAGGCAATGTGCCGTAAAGCACTTGCGAAACGGTCATCACAAAAAATGTTTCCGTGAGCACCGACCCGCAGAGGTGGATATTGGCGAAAAGCGGGATGCCAAAACTCACCATATCGGGACGCAACGCATCGGATTTGCGAGCGCAACTCAAAGCAACGGGCAATGTGGCGGCAGACGACATCGTCCCAATAGCCGTGATATAAGCGGGCGCGTAATGCTTCAACACGCGAAACGGATTTTTGCCGGAATACACCCCTGCCAATCCGTAGAGCAGTGCCATCCAGATGAAATGCCCGACAATCACGATGAGTATCACCACCAAAAAGACGGGCAATTGGTGCGTGAGGCTACCCTCATAAGCCAGCGTGGCAAATGTGAAGCCGATGAAAAACGGCAAAATGGGAATTATCACCTTAACCACAATAGCAATTACAATATTTTGAAACTCATCAAATGCCGCAATAATTTTCCGGGCATTAGTCCACACAGCCGCCAACCCAACGAGGATGGCAAACACCAGCGCACTCATCACCGACATAATTTGCGGAATGCCCAAATCAAAAATCACCTTTGGCAACTCGCGATTACCCTCTGCACTTGCTGCGATATTGAGATGCGGGATGATGGAATACCCCGCCGCAGTGGAAAATAACGCCGCCCCGACGCTCGAAATGTAAGCAATCCCCAACGCAATGCCCAGCATTTTAGAGGCATTCAACCCAAGTTTAGTGATGCTCGGGGCAATGAAGCCAATGATAATCAACGGCACAACATACATAATTACCTGACCTGCAAGCCGTTGCAATGTAATAATCACTTGCATGAAGGCTTCGTTAGCCCACAAACCTAAAACAATGCCAATGCCCAACCCGACAATGAGTTTGAACGGAAGACCGGTGAAAATAGTTTTCATATATTTTACAGATTTTTATTTTACAAATTCCGCCGCAAAGGTAATTGTTTTGTTGCTATTTCGCAATAGTGCTGAATGACAATGGATTTTTTTTTAAGTTTAACAATGATTATGTTTATTTGGGATATGTTTACAGTTTTTGTCATTGGGGAGCCCGGTCATGCAATGCAAAACACGGCATACAGCGGCACGGATTTTATCCCGTTTTCAAACCCAAAATTTTTCTTTGAGATGCGAATGCCGTAGGGGCAGTTGTATTTTTCGATGAAGATAGCCATGCTTTTGGAACGTACCCTCACGCCACTTTTTACCTCAATGGGAATCACGGCAACGTCGGTTTGAATGACGAAATCAACCTCGGCAGTGTTGTCATTTTTCCAGTAGAGCAATGGCGTGTGATTGGCGGCAAAGGCTTGTGCCACATAGTTTTCTGCAATCGCTCCCATAAACGGACTGTCTGTTTTGAGAGGCGACAGGATGGTTTGTGTCCCCATTCCCGACTGCATCACGAGCATTCCCACATCCGACATATAGAGTTTGAAATCGCTCAAATCGACATACACTTTAATCGGAATCGTGCCTTGGGTTGTTTTTTGACATTTCAGAATAACACCCGCATATTTGAGCCAGTCTATTGATTCGCCAAAAATGGTGACACTCCCCCCTTTCTGTACCACATTGTATTGAAATTTGTGGTTCTCTTTCGCCAACTGAGCGGGGATAGATTCGTAGCAGGCGCGTATTTTGATGCTTGTTGCGGGTTCGGCATATTTCGACATATCAGCGATGTATTCGTTCAAAACTCTGTTTTGAATATCTGCAACGGCCACGAAGCTATTGGTTGCAATAAATTCCTTCACGGCAGCAGGCATTCCACCGACTATCAGGAATTTGTTGTAAAAATCTATCGCCATCGAATGGACATCCAATGGCTCGTTGGAGGCGTAGTGTTCGCGAATCAAAGTGGCAAAATTTTCTCGCCCCATTGCCCACAAAAACTCTTCAAAATCCATTGGAAACAGATTTATTTCATCGACTTTACCCACCGGGAATGAATATTTTTTGCGGTTTACAGCCACTCCAAGCAGCGAACCTGCCGCCACAATATGATATTCGGGTACTTCTTCGCAAAAGTATTTCAAGGAAGTCAATGCCCTTTCGCACGCCTGAATCTCATCGAACACAATCAATGTCTTACTCGGAATAATCCGCTGAGAATGAGCAGATTCCAAGTATTGAAGAATAGGCACAGGCGTGATATATGTCTCAAATTTTTCCACC
Source organism: Candidatus Symbiothrix dinenymphae (assembly GCA_001417715.1). Classification (GTDB taxonomy): domain Bacteria; phylum Bacteroidota; class Bacteroidia; order Bacteroidales; family Azobacteroidaceae; genus Azobacteroides; species Azobacteroides dinenymphae. The sequence continues at coordinate 82,160 of BBRT01000001.1, read as the reverse complement.
AATGCTTTGTCGGTTTCAAGATTGACAATAATGCAGTTGTCAAACTCGTGCTCGCCGAACTCTTTCAAAATGAAGCTCTTACCCACCTGTCGCGCACCGTTGACAATCAGAGGCATCCTGTTGGGCTTATTTTTCCATTTGACCAATTCGTCATAGATTTTCCGTTTCATAAATACATCAAAATTTTCGGCAAAGATACAATTATCTATGGAAAAATACAAATTTTTCAGATTTTTCCACAGATAAAAGTAAAATCCGGTGGGGTGGGGTGGCGCAAATCGCTTTAATGCGGTTGCCTTTTTTTGGCTTGCGGATTTAAGGTTTCAAATCTTTGTAATAATCCGCTCCCTCAGGTGCAGGGCAAGCTCTTTTTTGGATTTGCGCCAGAGGTCGGTGAGTTGCGCGACTAACTGTTGCAACTTTTCTGTGTCTTGACCGGCTTCTGCCTCGGCGATTTGGCGGGTGAGGTCGTCCATTTGCTGTTTGAGGATGGCGTCTTTGTAGTTTAAGACGGCGTAGAGCACTAATTCGAGCAATTTTTCTTCTTCTGTCACCACCTTTTTATGCTTGGAATGTACCTTGCTTTCGATGTATTTGTTGGTTGAGATGTCCACCGCAAATTGGCTGATGGTTGGGTCAGGATGGTTTTGAAAATAGTGTTCTGCCACAAATCCTTCTTCCTGATAATGCGCGAATGCTTCATCTAAAATGCTTTTGTAGAGAGGATTAGATAATTCCAGTTCGTCTTCCTGCAAATTTTGCACGATGTATTCGGTCACATTGCCAAAGAGTGTTTCCTGTGTTTCGTCGTCCACATAGGTCATGTTTTTTTCGCCGTAGCGGACGATGTAGTAGAGGAGGTTGCGCTCGTAGGGTTCTAATGGAGATTGTTGTTGGGGCGTGGCATGCCACGGTTTTGCAGGGACGTTTTCATCAATGGGGGCGGGGGCATTTTCGGGCAGGGGGTTGCGGGTCAAGCCCGCAATGACAGAGGGAGATGGGGCATTTGGATTGTTGTAGGATGTTTCCGGTCTTCTGCGTAGCAATAGTTCTTGCCGTTTTTGGGCGATGGTGCGGACGAGTACGCGCTCGTCCATGTCGAGGAGGCGTGAGCATTCTTTGACGTACACCAGACGGATGATTTCTTCGGGGATGAGGGCGATGGTTGCGACAATTTCGTTGATGATGTGCGCTTTTTTGACGGGGTCGTTGCCGACATCTTTGAGCAGTAAGCCTGTTTTGAACTGCACAAAATCCTCCTCGTGTGCCTTGATGTAGTCGTGAAATGTGGTTGCCGACTGCTTTTTTGAAAACGAATCGGGGTCTTCGCCTTCGGGCAGCAACACGATTTTGATGTTTAGCCCCGCTTCGAGCAGCAAATCAATCCCGCGCACTGCCGCCTTAATACCTGCCGAATCGCCGTCATAAAGTACTGTAACGTTGTTTGTAAACCGTCGGATGAGCTGTATTTGCCCCAAAGTCAGTGCCGTGCCCGATGATGCCACCACATTTTCGATGCCCGCCTGGTGCATCGAAATCACATCGGTGTAGCCCTCCACAAGGAAGCATTTGTCCTGCTTCACGATAGCCTGACGCGCCAGGTAAATGCCGTACAGCTCGTTGCTCTTGTGGTAAATCTCGCTTTCGGGCGAATTGACGTATTTGGCGGTTTTCGCATCTTTCTGCAACACACGACCGCCAAACGCAACAATTTTGCCCGACAAACTGTGCACGGGAAACATCACACGCCCGCGAAACCGGTCTGCCACATAGTCGTTGTCTCCCACAATCGTCAAGCCCACTTTTTCCAAAAGAGCCTGCTTGTAACCCGCTGTGAGGGCAGTTTGCGTAAAGGCATCGCGCTGTTCAAACGCATAACCCAACTGAAATTTCTTGATGATATCTTCCCTGAAACCGCGCTCACGGAAGTAGGACAAGCCAATATTTTGCCCTTCTTCGGAGATAAGCAGCTGGTCGGTAAATGTTTTTTGTGCAAAGCCGTTGATGATAAACAACGCCTCACGCTCATTGTGCGCCTGTTTTTGTTCGTCAGTAAGTTCGGTTTCGCGCACCTCAATATTGTACTTCTTCGCCAAATATTTCAACGCTTCGGGGTACGACATCTGCTCATGCTTCATAATGAAGTGCGCAGGCGTGCCCCCCTCGCCACAAGCAAAGCACTTACAGATATTCTTAGCAGGCGACACATAAAATGAGGGCGTCTTATCCTCATGAAACGGACACAACCCCACCCAACTCACGCCCCGCTTGCGAAGCGAAACAAAATCGGACACCACCTCAAAGATTTGTGCCGTTGCTTGAATGCGCTCAACTGTCTGATTGTCAATCATTTTTGGTTTGTTATCAAATTATGCGCATCTGTGCCACTTGCTTCGATATTTAAGCCTACCTGCACATCCGGTTCCGGAATATCTTTCAATTTATTCTCTATCTCCTCTATTGATGGTAGCGATGATTTCATGTTTTCGGGTAGCAGGTGCGACAGTTTGTATTCCGAAATGCCTATCGGTTGGTTGCTGCTTTCGAGTGCATATTGCGCCATCACGTTGTCTTTGGTTTTGCAAATCAGCAAACCCAATGTGGGATTGTCGTGCTCGCCGCGCAGTTGGTGATTAACTGCCGACACATAAACGCCCAACTGTCCTGTGAACGCACCGTCAAAATCAACGGCTTTCAACTCTACCACCACAAAACAACGCAATTTCACGTTGTAAAATAGCATATCCATAAACAGTTCCTTGTCGCCAACTTGGATAGGCACTTGCCGCCCCATGTATGCAAAACCGTCACCGAGTTCCAAAAGCATCTTCGTAATGTTTTCGGACAGGGCTATTTCGAGTTCGCGCTCTTTATATCCATCCGTAAGTGTAATAAAATCAAAATTAGAGGGGTCATTCAGCATCTCTTTTGCCAAGTCGCTCTGCACATCGGGTAGCAGTCTGTCAAAGTTGTTGAGTGCTTTGCCTTGCCGTTGATACAAATTTGTATCCAAAAAGTTCATCAACATAGCCCTGCTCCAACCATTTTCAATGGTTTTGCGAACATAAAACAGGGCTTCTTTTACTGACTTGCATTTGGTGATAATTTGCACGTGATGGAACCAAGGTATTTGAAAAATTGGGTGGACTTTAAATTCGTCACCAACTAGGTGACGAATTTCGTCAGCAACTTGCTGACGAATTATAACGTCTTGTTTTTCAGTACTTTGTGATTTTCCACCAACTTGGTGGAAAATTGTTTCGTCTTGAGTGTAGAACTGATAAAACCGTTTACAGTATTTTAAGTTTGTGCCGGAAAATCCGCTCATATCCGGAAATTCTGCTCGTAATTCCTTGCTCAACTGTTCAAAAAAGCCACTTCCCCAGACGGCATCCATCTGGCGCACTACAATGTCATGCCCCAAATCCCAATAGAGGCGTAGCAATTCTTCGTTTATTCGTATTGCTGCCTTAATCTGACTTTGGCGAATGCGTAATTTCAGCGACCCAAGCCACTGTTTAAAATCAGGACTGTTCAATGTGTTACTCATAATTTCTGTTTTTTTTACAATCTAAAAAATCTAATCACCACCCTCCGGTATTTTTTTCAACCTGCCTTCCACAATTTGCAAAATATCATCGTGCTTGTTTGGATAATTGGTTTGCAGGCTTTCCAAGTATTGGCGCGCTTGCATGATGTCGCCCTCTGCCACATAAATGTCGGATAGGAGGATGAAACTTTTTGCCAGCCAGTAGGTGTTGGGCGACTCCTGCTCGATGAAGGTGTTGATGGCTTCTATGGCTTCCAGATGCTGCTTTTGCTCAAACAGGATGGATGCCAAATAGTGGTAGGCTTCCGACTTGAACGCACCTTGGGGGTAGTTTTTCAGGTAATTTTCCAATGCTTGTTGTGCGTTTTGATATTGTTTTTCGTTGAGCAGCCGTTCTGCCGCCAGATACGTCAATTTTTCCTGCTCCTCCGCATCAAAAGTCACCATCCCATCCAGCGTGCGGACGTAATCGGCATAGCCTTCAATGTCGTTGGCATCAAAATAGACCGATTTCAGGTCTTGCAATGCCACTTTCGCCTCCTCGCTGTCGGGATATTTTGACACCACCTGCTTGTAAGCCGCAAGTGCCTGCTGAGTATTGGCGGCATTGTAGTGGAGCAAGCCAATCTCCAACCCTGCTTTTGGAGCTTCTTTGGCATCCGGGAAACGTGTCAGCAGGCTTTGGTAGGTGCTGATAGCCGCGTTATCATCGTGCAGCATCACCTGTGCGCGCCCTTTTTCATAGAGTGCGGCAGCCAAGTAGGGCGACTGTGGCGAACGGCGAATGAGCGCGTCCATCTGTTCCACTTTGCCGCGGTAATCTTTCTGTAAACCAAGCACATAGCCCTTTTGAAACAGCGTGTAATCGGCAGAAGCCGGAGCCAATTTTTCGGCTTGACTGTAAGCCGTTTCCGCCTCCTTGAAGCGGCGTTTTTCAAAATAGCAATCACCCAAACGGGCATACGCATCCCCCTGCATATTCTTATCGCCCTTTTCCTTCGCAATAAAGGCTTTAAAATAACTCTCCGCCTGCGTATAATCCTTCCGCTTAAACGCACAATACCCCAACCCATAATTAGCCCCCGCAACCAACTGGTAACTGGTAACTGGTAACTGCAAATACTCCTTATAACTTTTCGCTGCCTGTGTAAAATCCCCTTTGTGGAAATAAGACTCTGCCAGCCAATAAGTTGCGGCTGCTTTGTCTGCATAATTGCCCACAGCGATTGCCTGTTTGAAATAGTTAATCGCCGCATCGTAACGGTTGTTAATCAATTCTATCGTTCCGAGGTAAAACAGCAGTTGTTGCTTCACTTGCAGCAACTTATCGCTCGGATTTTGAATTTTTGCAATCGAAGCCAATGCCGCATCGTACTCCTTGGAGGTCAAATAGGCATCAATGAGCGCATCATAGACCATCTCAGCATATTGGGACTGCGGAAAAGCGTTGATGAAATTCTCCAACACTGCCATTGATTCGTCCAGCGATGATGAGGAATGGCTGTGAAACAAGATTGCATGATTATACATCGCCACCTCCTTCGCCTTGCGGTCGAAATTCATCCGCGCAGCTAATTCAAAGGCAGGTAAGGCTTTATCTGTATTTTCAAGTTCCACGAACGACAACCCCAGCGCAAGAAGCACATTTTGTTTGAGGGCTGACCGCTCCAAATTTTGAGCTTTCTCGAGGTACCGGACGGCTTCCGGATAGTTGTCCTGCTTGTAAAAGGAAATCCCCAGTCGGGCATAATCTTCGGGCGAAAATGCAGTGGAATTTTTGCTGACCAACGGCTGCAACTGCTGAACGACCGCCGCATAATCGCCTTTGGCAAAAGCAATTTGCGACATATAATAAGGCAAATCCTGCTGAAAAGCAGGGTCATCAGCCAGAGGTGTAAACTGCTGCTCAGCAGCCTCATATTGCCCGGCTTGGAGTTGCAAAATGCCCACATAAAAAGAGTAGCGCTTTTGATACTCTTTCGGCAGGTCGTCCATTTCGCTCTTACTCAACCACGTCGTAGCCGCTTCCACCTTCTTTTGGGAAAACAGCACATCAGCCATCATAAAGTAGAGTTCATTGCTGTGAATGGACTGCGGCTCGGTCTTGATATAAGCCTCAATAGCATTCGCATTCTTCAATTCGCCCAACCGAAAAGCCGATGCCAGCAAGAGAAAATCGGCTTCTTTGACCAACTCGCGGTTGTCGCTCGCAGCAGCAACCTCCTTCAGACGGTTCAATTGGATGCTGCAGCCCACATAATTGCGGTCGGCATACATCTGCTGCCCCGTGCGCAGGATATTTTCCGGAGTGGCATACTCAGGCTGCTGTGCCACAAGCAATTGCACACACAACCAATAACTCAATAATACAATTTTTTTCATACAAAATCCTTCGATTGAATGAGTAGGCAAAGGTAGTGTTTTTTTTGCGATTGGCAATGCTTTACCGCAATATGGGGAAACATTCTGCGATTTTACCGAAACGTAGGTATTGCGACAATTCAAAAAAACAAATACCTTTGCAGCATAATTGATAATTGGTAATTGTTATGAAACAGGCTTTAATAAACGTTGTAGGGGCGGTCACATTGGAGGTGGCGTCCATTTTGGGGCATGATATTCCGATGCCGTTTGCGCCATTTGTGTACGGCGCATTTATTTTGTTGATTGGCTATGAGGTGCTTTGGGAGGGTTTGCAAGCCCTTGTTAAGGTGAGGTTCGACAGTATCAGTTTGTTGATGCTGATTGCGGTGTGTGCCGCGTTTTATCTGGGCGAATACTCGGAGGCTCTGGTCGTCATTGCGCTTTATGTGTTGGGCGAAGTGTTGGAAGACCGCGGGATTGACAAAAGCAAATCCGCCCTCGATGAGTTAGCCGACAAATCTCCTAAAATGGCTTTCGTCAAGGACTTAGGGCGTGAAGTGGCTGTAGCGGATGTCGTTGTTGGGACGATTATTCAAGTAAAACCGCACTACCTTGTTCCGTTAGACGGCGTGGTCACGAGTGGCGAAACGGCTGTGGATGAGTCCAATATCACCGGCGAACCCATCGCCAAGGAAAAGCGCGCGGGCGACACGGTTTTTGCCGGCACACTCAATCAAAGCGGCTTCATCGAAGTAAAAACCACCAAGGAGGCAAGCGACACCACCTTTGCACAGATTTTGGAACTCACCTACAGTGCGCAGGAAAACCGCTCGGAAGCCCACCGGTTCATCGAAAAATTTGCAAGCATTTACACACCTGTTATAATCGTGTTGGCGATTTTGGTGTTTGTCATCCCCGTTTTTGTGTTGGGCGGCGGGGTTGATAAATGGCTGGAACAGGCTGTTACACTGTTAGTTATCGCCTGCCCCTGTGCTTTGGTCATTTCCACACCGGTTGCGATTTATGCCGCGTTGGGCAATGCGTCTGAAAAGGGCATTCTGATTAAAGGCGGCAAATATCTGGAGGCTTACGCGGCTGTGAAGGCGGTGGCGTTGGACAAAACGCGCACCATCACATTTGGTCAACCGATTGTGTCAGACGTAGTTGCACTGAACGGCGCAAATATTCAGGAATTGCTGGCATGCAGCGCAGGGACAGAATTGTTTTCAGAACATCCTCTGGCTCAGGCAATTGTAGATTACGCAAAAAAAGAAGGCTACGAACCGCACACCGCCGAAAAATTTGAAAGTGTGATGGGGCATGGGGCTAAGGCGCAGTGCATCACTTGCAGCGCGCCGGTTGTGGTGGGGAAATTAGAAATGTTTGGGGAGCCGGAGGGGGCTGCTGCCATCATCGACAAATTCTCCAACGAGGGAAAAACCTGTGTGGTAGTGAGTTGCAACCATGTGCTGCAAGGTGTCATCGCCCTGATGGACGAGGTGAAGCCCGACAGCGCAACCGCCATTCAGGAGTTGAAAAAATTGGGCATCGAACCCGTGATGCTGACCGGCGACAATCTGCAAGCCGCCCGTCACATTGCCTCGCAGGTGGGCATCACAACCGTTCGCGGCTCACTGCTGCCGCAAGATAAATCCGCGATGGTCAAGCAGTTGAAGCAACAATACGGAGCCGTTGCCATGGTGGGCGATGGCGTAAACGATGCGCCCGCATTGGCAGAAGCCACCGTAGGCGTAGCGATGGGTGCCGCAGGCAGCGACACAGCATTGGAAGTGGCCAACATCGCCCTGATGAACGACAAACTGAGCCTGCTGCCCTACCTCACACGTCTGAGCCGCCGAACGTTAACCACCATCAAATGGAACACCGCAGGAGCCATCGCCGTCAAAGTGCTCTTCATCTTGCTGGCATTCATGGGCTGGAGCAACCTCGTATTCGCCATCGTAGCCGATGTGGGCGTGATGCTGGTGGTGGTGCTGATTAGTTTGCGACTGCTGAAGTTTAAATAAAATTTGTCTGAACTGTGATTTTCATAACTTTTTCGTACCTTTGCCCTCGTTCAATGAATAAAATAATGACATAATGAGAGATTTTTTTCAAATACTTCGGCGGTTTGTGCTCCCTTACAAGCGATATTTGGCTTTGAATATTGTTATGACGGTGTTGTCGGGGCTTTTGACTTTGGTTTCGTTTGGTGCGTTGATACCTATTTTGAATATTCTGTTCAAAATTGAAACCCCTGATGTCGGTGGTTATATGCCTGTGGATTGGGCGCATTTTTCGATTGATTCGTTTAAAGAGGTGTTTCAAAATAATTTGAATATGTTTATTACGGACTCTATGCAGACGCATAGTGGCACTTATATTCTGATTATTTTGGGGCTTTTTCTGATTATTACAACTTTTTTTCGGACGGCGGCGATGTATTATGCGTCGTTTTTTTTGATACCGTTGCGTACGGGCGTGGTGCGCGACATTCGTAATCAAATTAACGACAAAATAATCTCGTTGCCGTTATCTTTTTTCTCCGAAGAGCGCAAAGGGGATATTCTGGCGCGTATTTCGGGGGATGTGAACGAGGTGGAAAATTCGGTGATGAGTTCGCTGGATATGCTGTTCAAAAATCCTATTTACATCATTCTTTACCTCTTAGGGATGTTTTTGATTAGTTGGCAACTCACTCTGTTTGTGATTGTTATGCTTCCGATAGCGGGTTATATCATGGGGCAGGTCGGCAAAAATCTGAAACGCAGTTCGGCTGATGGGCAGCGGCAATGGGGCAATCTGATGTCGCAAATCGAAGAAACGCTCAGCGGGTTGCGCATCATCAAGGCATTTATCGCCGAAAAGAAAATTGAGGAGCGTTTTCACAAGACGAACGAGCAGTTCAGGAACACGACCATGCGGATTTTTCGCCGTCAACAGTTGGCGCACCCGATGAGCGAATTGCTGGGCATCATCACGGTTGCAATAGTGCTGTGGTATGGTGGTTCGTTGATTTTGTCGGACAACAGTTCGATAGAAGCGAGTTCGTTTATGTATTATTTGACGATTTTTTATATGATTATCAACCCTGCCAAAGAGTTGTCGAGGTCCGTTTATTCCATCCAAAAGGGCTTGGCGTCGATGGAGCGTGTGGACAAAATTTTGAAGGCGGAAACCAATATCACAGACCCGCAATCGCCGAAACCCATTCCATTCAACGTGCAAATCAATTACAAAGATATCTGGTTTCGCTACAAAGACAATTGGGTGCTGAAAGGCGTTAACCTGACCATTCCCAAGGGGAAAACCGTTGCGCTGGTGGGACAATCCGGCTCCGGGAAGTCCACGATGGTCGATTTGCTGCCCCGCTTCTACGATATTGAAAAAGGCACCATTCTCATCGACGGCGTGGATATTCGGGATGCCAAAGTGCACGATGTACGCCATCTGATGGGCATTGTCAATCAGGAAGCCATCCTTTTCAACGACACTTTTTTTAATAATATCGCCTTTGGGGTCGCCAATGCCACGTTGGCGGATGTGGAGGCAGCAGCCAAAATTGCCAATGCCTACGAATTTATTGTGGCAACCGACGACGGCTTTGAAACGAACATCGGCGACCGCGGCGGCAAACTGTCCGGTGGGCAGCGACAACGCATCAGCATAGCTCGCGCCGTACTAAAAAACCCGCCGATACTCATCCTTGATGAGGCAACCTCCGCCTTAGACACCGAATCGGAACGTCTCGTGCAGGATGCGCTGGAAAAATTGATGCAAAATCGCACCACCATCATCATAGCGCATCGCCTCTCAACCATCCGAAACGCCGATTTAATTTGCGTCATGCACGAAGGCGAAATTGTAGAACGCGGCACACACACTGGACTAATGTCCTTAAACGGCTATTACTCACGCCTTTGCGCAATGCAAGCCATGTGAAGCAGTTACCAGTTAGCAGTTACCAGTTACCAGCTTGGTAACTGGTAACTGTTAACTGGTAACTGGTAACTGGTAACTGGTAACTGGTAACTGGTAACTGGTAACTGGTAACTGGTAACTGACTACCAGTTGGCTACTGTGGCGTTGTAAATCATATCTACCAATTCTGTTACTATTTCGCGCACTAAACCGTCTTCCACGTCCGACAAGTTGCTGGATGCGGGAAACTCCCTGAATGCCGTGAATGTCTGGTCAACATTGGCACCCTCCTCTTTGTTGTTGGTGTAGCGCACACGGATACTTACCGTCAGGCGTGTCTGAGAGGCATACGCATCGTCTTTGACAGCCGTTCCCATGAGGTCGTAACCGGTGATTTCGCCCTCGATGTCGATGTCGGCATTGTTTTCTACTGCCGTCAAACGTGTTTGCTCCACAAAACGGTCGCGCAAGGCACGGTCAAAAGTGGGTGCCAAATTGGGATTGACCAATGCCGCACGGTTCATAAAATCCTGTATCGTAATGGTTTTCACCACTTCGTAGTTCAGTTTTCCACCCTGAAAACTGTAAGAAACAGAGCAACCGATGCCCACAAGCATCAGCAATATGCAGGAACAACTTTTAATTAACTTTTTCATATCGTCTTCATATCGGTGCATAAGCATATAGAAAAGATTGATTATCAAAATTCGCTTCACTTTTAGTTTTTGACGGTGCGGCCTCAGGCACCACTTCATCCGGAACATCGAACAGCGAGTCGTCATACTCCACTTTCACCAACGAGAGTGCCTGTGCGGGGGCAGAAGCTCCTGCGGTGTTTCGGTCTTGGTTGATTATCACCTGCCGAAACTCGTCCGGCGTCATTCTACCGCGACCGACTTCCAGCAGCGTGCCAACAACCGCACGTACCATGCTGCGTAAAAAGCGATTAGCCTGAATGGTGAACACCCACGTGCTGCCCTGCTGCTCCCAGCGGGCGTGCATGATGGTGCAGTTGTTCGTTTTGGTCTCTGTGTGGAGTTTGCTGAAACTGGTGAAGTCTTTAAATTCAAACAAAATTTGCGCCGCCTTGTTCATCAAATCATAATCTAACTCTCTGGAAATTCGATACATAAGGTGCCCGTTGAAAGGGTCTTTTTCGTGCGTCACCACATATTGATAGGTGCGCGACAAGGCACTAAAACGGGCATGCGCGTTGGCTCTGACGGGCACAATCCGGTATATGACGATGTCTCGCGGCAATACGCGGTTCAGTTTATCCGTCAGCAGGGGCAAATCCAATGCCTCTGCGCAGTCGAAATGGGCAACCATCTCCCGCGCATGCACCCCGGTGTCCGTCCGTCCGGCACCAACAATGCCCACAGGCTTCTGCAAAAGAGTCATCAGCGCATTCTGAATAGTTGCCTGCACCGTCATAGCATTATTTTGATATTGCCAACCGCAATAATTCTGCCCATTATATGCCAAAAAGATAAAATAACGATTCATGGTGCAAAGGTAGTAAATTTAAATTTGATATGGAGGAGAGGGGTTATCTAAATCTCCTTGATGCGCTATTTTTTCAAGTCCCGCAGGCTTGCCCGGAGCGCAGTCTCATGGGAACAAGACTGTGTGGCGTTCATTGTCCCGCAGGGACAAATATACATAGCCTTTTATCCCGTAGGGATTATAGCTCGGTAGAAAAGCCAATCCTCACCTCCACCCTGCATCCCGTAGGGATGCAACCGATTGCGGATGATGTTGCATCCCTACGGGATGCAGGAATGGGGGAGGCATTCCATTTCTACCGAGCTATAATCCCTACGGGATAAAACACCGTTTGCGAAATAATAGCACCTGAAAAAAAGATTTAGTTAATGGTTTTTTATCCGCTTTTTATTCAGAAAAATGTTGTACCTTTGCACCAAAAAACGGATGGTTACAATTGAATCTACAAGGTTGCGAAATCATGTGAGAGCGCACAAAAGCGAACTCTATGACAAGATGTCTCAATATGGGGCATCAAATTTGCGCATATTTGGTTCGGTGGCGCGTGGCGATGCCACTGCCGATAGTGATATAGATTTTTTGGTGGATATTGACCCCAAAGAACATTCACTGTTTGGCTCAATTCTTGGCATTGAGTATGATTTTTCAAATATTCTCGGAATGGATGTTGATTTGACCACTACCAAAACGGTAACTCCGGCGATTCGAGAAGATATGAATAGTTATGAGGTGATTGCACTATGAAAAACATTAAAAGCGAATTAGAACTGATAATCAAATACATTGACGAGTGCTTAGAAGAGTATCCGCTCACTAAATCCGAAGATTTTTACACCCGACGTTTGGCATTCAAATCTGTAGCACTTGACTTGATTCAGGTGGGCGAACACGCAAACAGAGTTCCAAAAGGGTTTCAGTCCGACCATGCAGATATTCCTTGGTCGCTTATCATAGGGTTCAGAAACATTGCAGTACATTCTTACGATGGTTTAGATGAAAATTTGGTTTATGAAATCATTGAAAAAGATGTGCCAAAACTTCGAGAGCAGATTTATCCTCTATTGTTCATTAGTTTGGCATAATCCGGCACCTTGCCAGAGAAATACGCAAATCATTGGAGTGAAGGTTTGTGTCTTGCCCCGATGATTATCATGCACCGGAAAGAGATTTTTCAATGTCCAAATTTGCGTTTCGCCCCTTTGTTATCCAAAAAATGAGTAACTTTGCGGCATTGTTCTACAAAGAGCATTTTAAAATTAAATTGCGGCTAAAAAATCAGCATTATGTTAGAATATATTAAAGGAGAAATTGTGGAATTGACACCTGCTTCCGTTGTTGTGGAGGTGAATGGGTTGGGTTATTTTGTGAGTATTTCGTTGAATACTTACTCGGCTTTGAGTGCGCAAAAAACGTGCCAACTGTTTGTGTATGAGGCTATTCGGGAGGATGCACATTTGCTGTTCGGCTTTGTGGAAAAGCGCGAACGGGATTTGTTTTTGCTGCTGATTTCGGTGTCCGGAGTGGGTGCCAACACCGCGCGGATGGTGCTCTCATCCTTAGCCGTCTATGAATTGGAGGGCATCATCGCAACGGGCAACGCCAACGCGCTGAAAACCGTCAAAGGCATCGGTGCCAAAACGGCAGAACGCATCATTCTCGACCTGAAAGACAAGGTGAAATTGGGTGCAACGCCGTCCGGCGCACCCGCCAGCCCGATGGCAATCACCTCCGAAACAGCCAAAGAAGCCGTTGCTGCCTTGGTTATGTTGGGCTTCAACCAGCCTGCCGCGCAAAAAGTGGTGAGCAAAATAGCCGCTTCCGAGCCGACACTTTCTGTGGAACAGATGATAAAAAATGCGCTTAAAGCACTTTAAGCAAGGGATTTTACTTCAATAACGAATAATCCAAAAGGGTCATCGCCGCCATTGCTTCCACGATGGGGACGGCGCGGGGGAGAACGCAAGGGTCGTGTCGCCCGCTCACCTCTTTCAGCAAGGTGGCTACCGGCTTGAATGCTACCCTGAAATAGATGTCTTCGCCGTTGGAAATGCCGCCCTGAATGCCTCCTGAGTTGTTGGTTCGGGTGCCAAGCGAGCCGTCTTCGCGCGTATAAAATTGGTCGTTTACTTCCGAGCCGCGTTGATGTACACCTGCGAAGCCCATGCCGTAGTCAAACCCTTTTGCCGCATTGATGCCAAGCATCGCACTGCCCAGAGCCGCGTGCAACTTTCCAAAAACGGGTTCGCCCAAGCCCACGGGAACGCCCTGACAGACGCAGGAAACAACCCCGCCAATGGTGTCGCCGTCGTCGCGCACCTGCTGAATCAGGTCAATCATCTGCTGAGCCGTTTTTGCATCCGGACAACGCACGGGAGTGGACTCTATTTGGCTGAAATCCAATTGTTTGTAGGGAATTTCCAATTTAATGGTACCCACCTGCGAAGTGTAAGCCGTCACCGAAATGCCTTTTTCGCGGAGCACCAATTTTGCCACCGCGCCGCCCACCACACGGGCGATGGTTTCGCGGGCAGACGAGCGTCCGCCGCCCCGATGGTCGCGGATGCCGTACTTCATTTGATAGGTGAAATCGGCGTGCGAGGGGCGAAACTGCGTTTTCAGTTTGTCGTAGTCCGCCGAATGTTGATTGCCGTTGCGCACGATAAACCCAATCGGGGTGCCTGTGGTTTGTCCTTCAAAGATGCCGGACAGAAATTCCACCCGGTCGTCCTCGTGGCGCGAAGTGGTGAGCGCAGATTGCCCCGGTTTGCGACGGCTTAACTCGCTCTGTATAAACGCCGTATCCAAACGAATACCGGCAGGGCAGCCGTCAATAATGCCCCCAATCGCCTCGCCGTGCGACTCCCCAAAAGAGGTCAGACGGAATATATTGCCAAATGTGTTCATGTTTTTTTAACTTTTGCGCAAAGGTAATAATTAGTTATGAGTTATGAGTTATGAGTTGTGATTTTTTTTGATTTAATCAATTGAAAAACACAAATTCAGACAAAAAGCGTACCTTTGCAGTCTGAATAACAAATATGAAACGCCAACTACTCATAGCACTCTGCATACTGGTGACTGCTAACTGGTCACCGGTAACTGTAAAAGCGCAAATCAACACCGACAGGATGATTTTGATTGGGCGCAACGCTCTGTATTTGGAGGATTATGTGATGGCGATTCAGCATTTCAATCAGGTGATTAAAGCCAAGCCCTATTTGGCGGAGCCTTATCTCTATCGGGCGATTGCAAAATACAGTTTGGACGATTTCAAAGGGGCAGAAAACGACCTCACACTGTGCCTCGAGCGCAATTCTTTTCTCCCGCAAGCCTATTGGTGTCGCGGGGCAAGCAGGCAAAACAGAGGCGACTTCGAGAATGCAATTGCCGACTATTCCAAGGGGTTGAAATTTTTGCCGGAAGATAAGCAAATGCTTCTAAATCAAGCTATTGCATACGCTCAAACGAAAGATTACGATGCCGCACTCCAAAATCTGGATTTGTTGGTAAAATACCATCCCAACTTCCCACAGAGCTATATGGCGCGGGGGTCGGTGTATGGCGAAAAAGGCGACACGGCTCAGGCGTTTGCCAACTACGACAAGGCGTTGGCGTTGGACAAAAATTATGCCCCCGTCTATGCTCAGCGGGCGATTCTCTATTTGCAACAAGAAATGTACACACAAGCCCTGATGGATTGCAATCGAGCCATTCTGTTAGAGCCGGATAGGGCGGGCTACTACATCAATCGGGGCTTGGCACGCTACCATTTGAATGATTTGCGCGGTGCGATGGCGGATTACGATAAGGTGCTCACGATGGATGCGCACAACCAGATAGCGCAATTCAACCGTGGATTGCTTCGGGCGCAAGTGGGCGACACGCACGGTGCGATTGATGATTTCAACCGCGTGCTGGAGTGGGATACCGAGAATTTTATGGCGATGTACAACCTCTCGCTGCTGCACAAAGAACTCGGCAACCTCAAAGAGTCGCGTGCCTATTTGGAAAAAGTGGTGGCAGAATATCCCAATTCCATCCTTGCGGCTACGCAAACGGAGGTTAAGGTGGATAAAACGAAAAAAACGCGCGAAAAATCGGACAAAAACATCAGCAAATTCAACCGCCTCGTGGTGTATGATGCCGATGAGGAACAGAAGTCGAAATACGCCGACGAGCTACGCGGACGGGTGCAAGACCGCGAAGTGAAAATTGATTTGGAGCCACCCTTTGCGGATGCAGACGATGAAAATCTCCCGTTCAACCGCGCCTACGCGCTCAATCAGCAAAAAGACCATCCGGCAGCTATTGCAGCATACACCGAAGCCATCCAAAGCAATCCCGAATTTGCAAAAGCCTACTACAATCGCGGCTTAACCTACTTATACATAGGCGAAAACGACCTCGGCATCGCCGACCTCAGCAAAGCCGGCGAACTCGGACTAATCAATGCTTACTCGGTAATAAAAAAGATGGCGGCAGAATAATTTACAGTCTCCCATGCACAAGCTCCTTATCCAACACCCCTTTAACATCAAAGAGTATCGTGGGTTGCCGTTTCACAAAACTAAAATCAATCGCCTTGAATTGGTCGTGACCGGTAGCCAGCACAATCCCGTTGTATTGCGTTAAATCGGGCAACGCTTCCAACAATTCAATTTGATATTCTCGCCAAACTTCGTCTTTCAGCGCGTACGGGTCGTAAACATCGACCACTACGCCATAGTCTTTCAGTTCGTTGATGACATCGACCACTTTCGTGTTGCGGATGTCGGGGCAATTTTCTTTGAACGTGAAACCGAGCACCAGCACCTTGCTTCCGGCAATCTTTATCGCCTGGCTAATCATTAGTTTCACCACTTTGGATGCCACAAAACGCCCCATTTCATCGTTCACAGCCCGTCCGGAAAGGATGACTTGCGGATTGTAGCCAAGTCGCTGCGACTTGTGCGAGAGGTAATACGGGTCAACGCTGATGCAATGCCCGCCCACCAAACCGGGTGTGAATTTCAGAAAATTCCACTTGGTGGCTGCGGCTTCCAACACCTCCAAGGTGTCTATTCCCATTTTGTCGAAAATCAGAGCCAGCTCATTCACAAACGAGATGTTGACATCCCGTTGCGCATTTTCAATCGCCTTGCTCGCCTCTGCCACCCGAATGGAGGAGGTTTTGAAAACGCCTGCTTCGATGATTGAAGCGTACAATTTTTCCACAGCATCCGCGATTTCGGGCGTGGAGCCGGAAACCACTTTTTTTATGCGTGTCAGGGTGTTTTTTTTGTCGCCGGGGTTGATGCGTTCGGGCGAGTAGCCGCAGAAAAAATCCACATTGTATTTCAATCCGGACACTTGTTCTAAAACAGGCACGCAATCTTCCTCCGTGCAGCCCGGATAAACCGTTGATTCATAGATAACTATGTCGCCTTTTTTCAATACAGAGCCGACTGTTTGCGTGGCGGCAAGCAAAGGCTGCAAATCCGGCGTTTTGAATTTGGTTATCGGCGTGGGCACCGTCACGATGTAGATATTGCACGAACTGATTGATTTTACATCGCAGCTCAATGTCAAATTATTAGCCAAAACGGATAATAAAGTGGCATTATCCACTTCGCCGGTATAATCAGTGCCGGATTGCAGTTCCTGAATCCGCTTCGGGTTCACATCAAAACCGCACACCGGCTGTTTTTTTCCAAACTCTACAGCTAACGGCAGCCCTACATAGCCCAAACCAATTATTGCAATTTTCATTTTTCTGAATTTATTGTTATTATCTCAATTCCGTAATTTAAAGTGCCATTTATGCCATTAAAGTGCCATTTAAAGTGCCATATTTTAAACCGACATTTAAACCGACATTTAAACCGACATTTAAACCGACATTTAAAGTGACATTTAAAGTGACATTTAAAGTGACATTTAAAGTGACATTTTAAAAAGTATTACCCAGTATCCATCTTTCTTTGACCCATTTCGTTCGATAATTTTTTCAGCGGCTAATTGAGCAATAATTCTTTTAATCGTTCTTGTAGTAACAGAAAGCCTTTGAGACATTTCTATTATCGTCATTTTTGGATTTTCCTGAATTAACTTCAGTACTTTATCCGCATGTTTAATATTGCTAACTCGTTCAAAATCAAATGTTTCATAACCTTCTTTTTCATACCTTATAGTTAATTTGAAAACATCGCTTTCTTCCATGACAGGCAGGGCGTTTTTGTCGTTCAGATATAGCGGGCAATAGTGAAACATCTTTTTGACCCCGGAACCTAAATCTTCTACCCACTCCAATTGTCTGAAAAAGGCGGCGATATTGGGATTTTTAGAGTGGGGTTTTAGGTTTTCCGGCGTGATTTGCCCCATATTGTATGGAATATTCCAATTTTCCGTTACTACCGTTTCCTTAAAAACAGTTAATGAGGTGTGAAAATTTACGGCGTATTCCCTATGAATGAGTAAGTTACATATCATTTCCCGAAATATGATGTCGCGAATACTTTTGCGTTGGATGCCCTCCAAGAAAAATCGGTCGGGCGTATGTTTCTGAACAAAAGCCATTAAGCGGTCGTATGCCTGTATCAGATTACACTCAATCACGTCCCTGTCGTCATATCGCTCCACATCGTCTTTGCGGCATAACGCATCTATCCTGTAATGTGGGCAAACCGTGCCGACTGTAACATCTGTTCCAAAAAGCAATGCCGCAGCCATCGTGTAGCCTTCCTGCCCCGTTTTGTCATCTTTTCGATACAACTTCGACGACCGCAAAATTTCCTCATTACTCATCTTTAGCCAAGGATGAGTTCTGCCGGTGTTGGCGGACACAATATTTCTTACCGTGTCAAAATCTTCCTGCACAAAATCACTCATTTGCAGGTATGGAAACACTTTATTCTCCGTATATCCGTCAAATTTGCGCAAAAACAGTGTAGAAATTTGATGATTGGTCATCAACCGATAATCGCCTTCATGATTGCGGTCGTAATAAATGTTCAAATGTGTGTGCGCTTGCGAACTTTCCGGCACATAGATGCAGATAATTTTTTTCTCGTCTATTTCAACCACTTCACTTGTGAGATAAAACGTTGGCGAAATAATCTTCGGATTGTTCATATCGTCAGCCAGCGTCTTCAATTGAGTAGGCAAAGAGTCCTCCATGATGCCCTCAATGTGACCATTGTCTTTAACACCGAGCAAAATATGTCCACCCTTTCGATTTAAGAACGCGCAGATGGTTTCAAATACACTGCGAGGCAATACTGAATGAGCGGTTTTAAATTCAACATTCAAACCTTCGCCTTGGGCTATTATGGACTTTATTTTTTCTGCATTTATCATTTTACTATGATTGTGGATGGCGAATCAAGCCCACAACAATCGCAATGAGCAACAGTAGCATCAACAAACCCGAAAAGACTGTCGTCATAGTGCCTGCAAATTTCATATCATCGGGGTCAAACACCATTTTGATTTCATGCTCGCCAGCCGGAACAACCAAGGCACGCAAAATCCAGTTGGCGCGACTAATCGGCACCCGCTCACCGTCAATAAAGGCTTTCCAACCATTTTTGTAATACACCTCCGAGAAAATTGCCAACCCCGCCTGCGCAGACGACGATTTATACTCCACCCGATTAGGAAAATAAGCCGTCATCACAATAGAAGCCGCCGAATCAACCGGCAACGTAGCCGGTAATTGGTAATTGGTAATTGATAATTGAAACTGCCTGTCAAACACCGCCTCCGTCTTCGGATTAAGCGTTTGCAAAGCCGCCATTTCTTCATCGGGAGTATCCACAAAGCGGTATGATTGCACAAACCATGCGTTGCCATTGGCTGCCGGATTGACTATAGGCGGCTGTCCGGTATTGTAGATGATATACTTGGCATTCAGCATATTAAGAGTTGGGCAGTTGGCGAAAACCGCCTCCAAATCGCTCTGCTGCTTTGCTGATTGCAATTGTCGGATAATTGCATTTTCCTCCTGTGATAGCCTGCGGTCAATCAAATCCTGATAGCGACCCAACTTTGCTGCGTGGTAGCCACCGATGGACTTGTGGAAATACGATGTGCGCGATTCGTTCCATGTTCCTTGCAAATTCAGCACGCGATAGGAGGGCGATGTATCGCGCAAAATCCACTCATCGGCAACGGTTTTGGGAAACTGCTGCTCCGTGTGTTTCTTTGCAGTCATAAAATTGCCATCATTCAAATAGCGTTTGTCCACCGTCCATAAATCGCACAATATCAACACAATCAGTCCGCCCGCCAAATAAGGCAACACCTTCCGGCGATTTTTGGATTGAATATACACAAACACCAACCCCGCCGCCAATGCAATATACATGAGCGACCGAAAGGCATCCGACGCCAACAAATCCTTGCGGTCGGCAAGCAATGCCTGATAATACCAATCGGGGGCTTGACCGGTAATTTGACCATCGTAATTCACTGATTCAAAATCAAAAAAGGCACCCGGTATGAGCCACATCAACAAGCAAATGCCGCCCGTGACGCCCGCCGACCAGTACAATGATTTTGTCAATTTTATTTTCTCTATTTGGGTATTTATCAATTCTTTAATCGCCAAAACAGCCAAGAAGGGAAATGTGAAAGATGTTATCACCAAAGCCGTTTCCACCGCACGAAATTTGGCATACAGCGGAAAATGATAATACATCCAATCATTAAACCAAGCCAAATTTCGCCCCCAAGCCAACATAATAAAGAAGACAGAAGCACCCAGCAGCCACCATTTTGCCCTGCCTGGGACGATGAATAACGCCAGCAGAAACAAGAAACAAACCACCGCGCCAAGATATGCCGGACCCGACGTGAACGGTTTATCGCCCCAATAGGTTTGCGCACGCACCTCCTTGCCCACCTGTGCGCCGTGTGCTCTCAATTCTTTGTATAGATGCGAATCTTTGCCGAGCGAACCTCCCGATTCGCCTCCTTTAGCGTTGGGTATCATCAAGTTAAGCGTTTCCGCTTTGCCATAGCTCCAAGCAAACACATAGTCTTTGTCCAAGCCATCCACCGCAGAAATGGTTGGAGCAGCGTTTTCCGCACTTTCAAGCGGGGTCAATTCGGCTTTTCCGCGCATACTCGTTTGTCCCGATTCGTAGTTCAGATATAAAGCGGACGAATTGGCTAAAATGGCGAAAATCACCCCACCGGCAAAAATGCCTGTGGTGATACCCAGCCGTTTATATTCCTTTTTTCGCAAGACTTCAACCAAGAACCCTATATATAAGATAGCGCAGAAAATTGCCGCATAATAGGCTATTTGCAAGTGATTGTGCTGAATCACAGACGCCAAACCAAAGGAAAACGTTAGAAATCCCATCCACCATTTCTGTCGAAAGAGTAAGACTATTCCCGCTATCAGGAGCGGCACATACGCCAATACCCATAATTTGGTCCAATGTCCGGCAACGAGAATAATCAAATTATAGGAAGAAAAAGTCGTTGCAATAGCTCCCAGGGCTGCCAACCACCAACTTGCACCCAAGCACAAAAATAAAATATAGGACGTGATAAGCAATAATAAAATTGGATTTCCTATTGTACGGATTTGGAATACATTGTTGATAAGAGATTCACCTCCTATCCAAACAATAAAATTCACGCCGCCACTATCATAACCACCAATGTGATAGGTTGGCATACCGGAAAACATCGAATTGGTCCAACCCGACGACTGCCCGTATGCTGCTACTTCCTGCACCATGCCTGCCCAATTACTCACATCGCCTTGTTGCAAGACTTTTCCTTCAAACGAAGGATAAAAATACACTAAAACCAGCAAAAAGAAACTCAAAAGAACTCCCACATGCGGCACTATTTTTTTCAATTGTGTGTTCATAAATTTTCTATAATGGCGACAAAGGTACAATTTTTTTCTTAATCGCAACCCAATCTATACTTTCTCCGTAAGCCAGAAGTAACGCAAAAACACTAATCATTTGTGCGCGGTAGGTGAATGTAGAATGGACGGCAGAATGATTAGTCGCCATAAGATACCACAAATACGGTAGCATGGCGATTAATAAATAGGCATAGAAAACAGGAGAAAGTTTACTTTTCTTTCTAAATATGAACCAGCCTGTAAGTAAAGCAACTACGATACATAGAGTGGGACCCAAATAAAGTTCAATGACTAATCGATACACATTGTGTGCAAGGCTGATAAATCTCATCCCCGTAAAACCAATATTATTGCCATATATATGGCTAAATAGACCGAAATCTTCTGCCCCACCTATTCTATTTAATAATGCCCCAGCAAAGGTTTGGAAAATGTTTATACCAAAAGCAGCCGCGACTATGGGCTTCATCCCCCAAGTTAAAGCATAGCCTAATCCCCAGCACAACACTAATTTGGATAGGAAAAATAAAATTTGCTTAAATGATTGAGTGTTAATAAATTTTGTGTGCTTCATTACAATGAAAATCAAAGGAATGCCTAAAGTGACCATAGGGGCAGTGAGAAAATCTATAAACGATGTTAAGGAACCGGCAATGAAAAGAATTTTCATGTAGCTCGACTCTTTGCTGAAATTCCGGATAAGTATCAAAAGGGCACATATAAACGCAATATAAAAACAGATTATATACTGAAATACCAAAGGGATGCAAAACCAATTGATATACATCAAAGATAATGCCAAAGCCGATGCAGCAAAACCGCCAAATTTTCGTGCCGTCAATATAACCAACAGAAAAACAAGCAGATTAAAAATAAAAACATTGATTTTGCGCAAGTCTAAGTAATCAAAAAAGACAAGCAACGGTCGCCATACCGCTATATATCCGT
Organism: Candidatus Symbiothrix dinenymphae; assembly: GCA_001417715.1. Classification (GTDB taxonomy): domain Bacteria; phylum Bacteroidota; class Bacteroidia; order Bacteroidales; family Azobacteroidaceae; genus Azobacteroides; species Azobacteroides dinenymphae. The sequence continues at coordinate 60,003 of BBRT01000001.1, read as the reverse complement.
GCCAATACTGGCTATAAATTCCGGAAGCAGTCGCTTCGCCTCTCACAGTTGCACATAAATCGGGTATCGCACCTTCTCCGACAACCTTTCCCGTCAATTTATTGGTTAATGCACTTTTCAGAGGATGTTCATTATCAATGTTATAGATATTGTTCATCATAAGAGCATCTGTTCCATCATCAAGGCGCGTTGCGCCTAATTGGTGCCCATAAATTGCTCTGTCAAAATAAATTGGCTCGCGTATAAATCCGTCCTCCATAATTTGAGCGGAAGTCTTAATGTTTTCCTGAATACGTTTTGAAGGGATAATTGAAGAAAGATACAGCGCACAACTGTATACCACGATTAATGATACAAACAGTACCACGCCTTTACCTGCATTTTTTTTAGAGAAACTACACTTTTCCATAATTCATAAATTATTTTTATATAACGTTTTAAATAACCGCATTTTATTCCGCTCAATTTGAAACGATTGCAAATATTGTTTCCGAAGACTATCCAAAATCAGTCCGCACACAAAAAACAATAACGACAACACCATCACTATTGATGCCACAATCAAAGTCGGAAAATTAGGCACCAGCCCCACTTCAATATACTGAAGCAATATCGGAATAAACGCTACCACCGATACAACAAAAAGAATAATTGACAGCGTTCCAAAAAAGAGAAACGGGCGTGTGTCCTTAAATAAATTGAAAATTGTTAATAGCACTTTAAAGCCATCGCTGAGGGTGTTTAATTTGGAAACGCTCCCTTCCGGACGGTTCCGATATGCAATTGCTATTTCGGATATATTGAAACCTTTATCCAACGCATGAATGGTCATTTCCGTTTCAATCTCAAACCCTTTCGATAAAATTGGGAAAGTTTTTACAAAGTCATAACTAAAAACTCGATAACCGGACATGATATCTTTGATAGAATTATCAAATATTTTATTGATTAACCAGCGTACCAGTTTATTGCCTGAGTTATGAAGTGGTCGCTTATTTTCCGTGAAATAAGTGGAAGAAAGTCTATCGCCAATGACCACATCTTTCCCGTTTTCTATCGCTTCGCCCAACAAAACCATCGCTGATTCAGCAGGATAGGTATCGTCACCATCAACCATCAAATAGTAATCCGCCTCAATGTCGCGAAACATTGCGCAAATGACATTCCCTTTGCCCTGTTTGTATTCGTGGCGAACAATCGCTCCGGACAGGGCTGCTATTTCTGCTGTCCCATCTGTGGAATTATTATCATACACATAAATACTTGCATCAGGAAGCTCGTTTCTGAAATTTTTAATTACAGCGGCAATCGTGCCGGCTTCATTATAACAAGGTATGAGAACTGCTATTTGTCTTGAATTTACCATCGGTAACTGGTTTTTTTTCGGCGGCAAAGGTCAACCATTTCACCTGTTGCTTTCGTCAAAATGATACTCTCCTCATCCGGCACATTTCTGAAAATCTCCTGTACTTTTGATAAAATGGTGAAATCCATCATGGCAGGCAAGTTAATTGGTTAATACTTGACTCGCGATGACGGCGACCGAAACATCCCGAAGTGTTAATAAACGTTAAAATTGGGGGGGGGGGGGGGGGGGGAATTGATCCAATAATAAATGATTGGAAAACACCAACCCTCCCCGATGGAAAGAGAACCTACAACAGCAGACACAACGAAAACACCAAAGAAGAGAGGCCCTTTTTCTATTTTATTATATACTAGTGATTACGATATGGTTGATAAAGAACAAGATGAGTGGCCAGAACGGTGATAAAGTTTGGAGGGGTACAATGAGGTGGAGCGAGGTAGTATAGCATGGGGGCGGTAGGTGGGGGTAACTTGCTCATTATCAATGAGTTGAGAAACCACACTCCTCCCCGATAGAGTAGAAACCCTACCGACAGCAGAATCGCGAATATCAATGAAGCAAGTTGCATTTTCTCTTTTTTTTATTTTCGGGCGCAAAGGTAGATAAAAAATTTTGAAAATTTGTAATACGCTTTTTCCGTTATACCAAAAAATAGCCTATCTTTGTAGCCAAAATAAAAAAAGATGGAAGCAAAAAAATTTAAGCGCTTGCCCTACGGTAGCAGTAATTACAAGAGCATACGGACTGAGAACTATGCTTATGTGGATAAAACCATGTATATTGAGATGTTGGAGAACGAAACCAACAAAAATCTGTTTTTCATCCGCCCGCGCAAGTTCGGCAAAAGCCTGTTCTTTATGACCTTGTCGTGCTACTACGACATGAACGAGGCGGAGAATTTTGAGCAATTGTTCGGCGACCTCTACATAGGCAAGCATCCGACTCCTGAAAAGAACTCGTATGCGGTGCTGCGGTTCGATTTTTCGGGGATGGACACTTCAAGCGAGGAAAGTTTCCGAGTTTCTTTCAACGATGCTGTCCAGACATCCGTGCGCAACTTTTTTAATGTGTATCCGTCCGTTTTTTCTCAGGCTGCTGTGTATAGTCGTGAGCTAAGTGAGAATAAATTGGGAATCTTGTCTTTGGATAGAGCCTTTTCTGCCGCCGAGCAGAGTAATGTGAAAATCTATTTCATCATTGATGAATACGACCATTTTGCTAACGACCTCATTGCGATGGGCAACCGGTTAGGCAAGGATTTTTACAAAACAATGGTGTCTGCTAACGGGTTGGTGCGCGATTTTTATGAACGAATAAAAAACTCTACAAAGTTTGTTTCCAGCCGCACATTTATCACAGGCATTTCGCCGGTGATGCTCGACGACCTCACCAGCGGGTATAATATCTCGACCAACCTCACGCTGCACGAGAAATATAATGAAATGATGGGATTTACGAAAAAAGAGGTTGACTGGCTGATGCACGAAACCGGTGTTAATCCTGATTTCATCACTGTGGATATGGAAGCTTATTACGATGGTTATCTGTTTAATAAAGACGGGGCAAACAGGGTGTATAATCCGGCAATGGTGCTCTATTTCTTCAATCAGATTATAGATTTACATAGAGTGCCGGACAGCATCATTGATGAGAATCTGAAAACGGATTACGGACGCTTGAAAAAGCTCACTCAGAACGATAGCAACCGTGCAACCGTGATTCAAATCATCAAAGAAGATGGAATTATAGCGGAAGTTTTGAATAAATTTTCGGTAGATACGCTGAACGATACCGATTATTTCATTTCCCTGCTGTTCTATATGGGTTTGCTCACCATCAAAGAGCCGGTAATGGGTAAAGTGTGGTTGGGTATTCCCAATTATTCCATCCGCACTTTATATTGGGAGTATGTGATGAAATTTGTGCGCGAGCAATCGCCCGCCATGACCATTGAAACGCGCCACCTCGACGAATCCATCACCGCATTGGCAATGGAAGGAGATTTAAAACGGTTTATAGCCTACGTTTCAGAGCACGCACTCAGCAAATTATCCGACCACGATTTGCAACACTTCGATGAGAAATACATCAAAATCCTGCTGCTGGCATATCTGCTTATGAGCCGTATTTACGTCCCAATGAGCGAATACGAAGCCGTGCCGGGCAGAACAGATATTTATTTGCAGCGCAGCCCGCAGTTGCCAGAAATAAAATATGAATGGGTGTTTGAACTCAAATACTGCAAGGCAAAAGCCAAATCATCTGAAATCACCAAACTGCAAAAAGAGGGAGAGGCGCAGATAAAGCAATATCTTGGTTCGCACCGCTTGAGCAGTCGCCCCGACCTGAAAGCCGCCGTCATCGTATTCATCGGCAAAAATAAATACCGGATATTTGAGCACAGCATTTAGTCAATTTTTATTATCTTTGCACGAAATTTATCAACACTAAATAGAAAATGAAAAATCAACTTAGAAGTTACAGCAGCACCAACGGTCGCAAAATGGCGGGCGCACGTGCCTTGTGGAAAGCCAACGGCATGACCACCGAGCAGATGAACAAGCCCATCATCGCGATTGTCAATTCGTTCACGCAGTTTGTGCCCGGACATGTGCATCTGCACGAAATCGGGCAATTTGTGAAGGCAAAAATCGAGGAATTGGGCTGCTTCGCCGCCGAATTTAACACCATCGCCATCGACGACGGCATAGCGATGGGTCACGACGGGATGCTCTATTCGCTGCCGAGCCGCGACATCATCGCCGACAGTGTAGAATACATGGTGCAAGCCCACAAAGCCGATGCAATGGTGTGCATCAGCAACTGCGACAAAATCACGCCGGGGATGCTCATGGCGGCAATGCGCCTGAATATCCCCGCGGTATTCGTTTCCGGCGGACCAATGGAAGCCGGAAGGCTCGACGGGCACGGCTTGGATTTGATTGATGCCATGGTGCAGAGTGCCGATGAATCCGTTTCGGACGAACAGGTTCGCAAAATCGAACAAAATGCTTGTCCCACTTGCGGCTCGTGTTCGGGAATGTTTACCGCTAACTCGATGAATTGCCTGAATGAAGCCATCGGTTTGGCTTTGCCGGGCAACGGAACCTTGCTGGCGTCCCATGCCGACCGCGAAAATTTATTTCGCGACGCCGCCCGTCTGATTGTCAAAAATGCCTATAAATATTACGAAGACGGCGACGAAAGCGTTTTGCCGAGAAGTATTGCCACACGAGAGGCTTTTTTGAATGCTATGACTTTGGATATTGCCATGGGCGGCTCCACAAACACGGTGTTGCACCTCCTGGCAGTGGCGCAGGAGGCTGGCGTGGACTTCACCATGCAAGACATCGACCGCCTGTCGCGCAAAACGCCCTGTCTGTGTAAAGTGGCTCCGAATACCAATAAATACTATATGCAAGATGTCAACCGCGCCGGCGGTATCCTCGGCATTCTTGGCGAATTGCAGAAAGGTGGTTTGATTGATGCCTCTCTGAAGCGTGTAGACGGAAAAACATTGGCAGAAGCCATTAAAGAATACAATATTTGCGAGGACACTATGTCCTCACAATCTCTACAGTTATATACAGCGGCACCCGGCAATCGATTTAATTTGAAGTTCGGTTCGCAGGAAGAATATTACGACGTAGATGAAATGGATATTGACCGCGCCGAAGGTTGCATTCGCGACATCGCCCATGCCTACAGCAAAGACGGCGGCTTAGCCGTGCTCTACGGCAACATCGCGCAGGACGGCTGCGTGGTGAAAACCGCCGGCGTGGACGAAAGCATCCTGAAATTCTCCGGCACCGCCAAAGTGTTTGATTCGCAAGAAACCGCCTGCGATGGTATTCTGAACGGCAATGTGGAGGCGGGCGATGTGGTAGTCATCACCTACGAAGGTCCCAAAGGCGGACCCGGAATGCAGGAAATGCTTTACCCGACATCCTACATCAAATCGCGCCACTTGGGGAAAGCCTGCGCGCTCATCACGGACGGACGCTTTTCGGGCGGCACCTCCGGCTTGTCAATAGGTCATGTATCCCCCGAAGCCGCAGCAGGCGGAGCCATCGGCTTGGTGCGGACGGGCGACACCATCACAATTAACATTCCCGAACGCAGCATCAAGGTGGAAGTGTCAGATGAAGTTCTCGCTGCCCGCCGCAAGGAAGAAGAGGCACGCGGCAACAAGGCTTTCACGCCGCCCCACCGCACGCGCACAGTTTCAAAAGCCCTGCAAGCGTATGCCTCAATGGTAAGTTCGGCAGATAAGGGGGCGGTGAGAATAATATAGAATAAAATTGTACCTTTGTCACAGGATAAATTCAAAAAAAATGAACGAACAAATTTTATCAAACATACGCGAATTAAAGCGCAAAATTTTGCCAAATGATACAGTCATTTTGTTTGGCTCGCAGGCACGCGGCGATGCCCGCCCCGATTCGGATTGGGATTTGCTGGTGCTGTTGGACAAGCCCCAAAAGGAATTTGAGGACTACGACAACTATGGTTATCCGTTTGCCGAACTTGGAATGAAAGATGGCACGCTTATCAATGCAAAGGTTTTTACGACAACAGATTGGGAACGGCAAAAACCATCTATTTTTTATAAAAATGTAGAACACGACAAAGTAGAAATCGTATGACACTCAATGAAGAAGAAAGAGCAATTATTGTGCAACATCGTTTGGAGCGTTCAAAAGAAACTTTGGATGAGGCAAAAGATTTATTAAACTCACAACATTGGCACGGGGCAACAAACCGTTTGTATTATGCATGCTATTATGCTGTAACTGCCTTATTGATAGCAAACGAATGCTCATCTCACACTCATGGTGGAGCCATTGGGTTGTTCGGAAAACACTTTGTTTCGACAGGAATTTTTAGTTCGGAACAAAATAAACTCTACCGAAAATTATTCGACCTGCGGCAAAGTGGCGATTACAGCGATTGGATTATCATCGACGAAAAAGACATACAACCCCTATTTGAGCCTGCCAAGCAATTCATACAAGCGATAGAAAATATAATTTCAGCAAAAAAACTCATTTGAAAAGGGTTGAAATGGTCTAAAAATAACTCATAACTCATAACTAATTCGTACCTTTGTAGCGTTTTTGCAACAAAAACATACACAGATGAAAACAATAAATGTCATTAAAAGGGCTGTCATTGCGGGTTTGACCCGCAATCCCCTGAAAATCATAGCCGCATTAGTGGTGATGTGCGCCGTTGCACAAGCCCAAAACGTGAGCAGGGAGATGACGCTGGAAAAAGATTATGTGCCCAGCATTAAAGATGCTAACAAAATCAACAGTGTGCCCGATGTGGCTGCGCCCACAGCACCCCAAGCGGATGTTCGGTTTGCCAAATATCTCTCGGCTGTGGAGGTGCCGTCGTCGCCGTATCCGCTTCAATCGTCTGCTTCGGCGTTTGGCTCCGGCGACCAGATTGGCTATATCACGCTTGGTGGTAGTGCGTTGCCCGATTTTTTTGCCGATGCCGCCGTGCAACCGCTCCACTCGTTCGCCAACCAACTCAATATCTTTGCCTCGCACCATTCGGGCAATTACAAGGTGAATTTTTTGCAGGATGATAAAGAGGGCAAAAAGAAAATCAATGATAATGTGTTGGGAGTGAACTATTTGCATAATTTCAATACTTGGAAAATTCTTACAGATGCGCAATACACCTATTCGCAGTACAATGATTATGGGCAGTTACCGGTTACCAGTTACCAGTTACCGGTTGCCGATTGGAAAGATAATCTTTTTGCGGCTCATTTGGGGGCGGTTTCTACTGATTTGGATGTTCCTGCGTTCAAATTTGATGTTGGTTATACCCGTTTTGGTCAAGATTATGGTGCGCCCGATGCTAAAAGTGAAAATCGGTTGCTGCTGGATGCCGATATGAGTGCGCCGCTGAGCATTGATAAACGCATTGGGATAAAAGGTTATGCCAAAAATCAGGACAATGCCGATACAAACAATGCCGATACAGACAGGGACTCAAAGAGCAATTACACAACGCTTTCTGTGTCGCCTTACATGCTGTTTGAGGGTGCTAATTGGGAAACGCATTTGGGGTTGAGTGTCGGCAAACAATTTGGCGACCGCAGCAAATTTTTGCTTGCCCCCGACGTGCGATTTTATGTGAATGCGACAGACCATTTGCAACTATATGCCTCTGCAACAGGTGGTTTCAGGGATAATAGCAACTACGAACTGTATCAGCAAAATCGCTACATCGCCCCGTATGTGTTGCGAGTAACGGATTCGCGCACCTCTCTGAATGCCAAATTAGGTACCAATTTCGCCATTACACGCAGCCTGAACATGGATTTGCACGCGGGCTATCGAATTACCGATGATGAGTGGTTTTTGGTAAATGAGTACGCCAACATACCTGTTTCCGCCGATGCCAAAGTGCTTAATGTGGGTGGCACAATGCGTTACAAGCACTCCGATGTGGCAGACATTGAGCTGTCTGCCGATTACAATAATTGGAATGTGGCTGATTTGCAGTCGTTTAACAAGCCTAAATTTGACGGGCACTTGAACATTGGCGTCAAACCCATTGAGCCGCTGCGTTTTGATTTGCTGTATCACTTTGAGTTGGGTCGCCCTGAATTAGATGACATTCATGATGTGTCGCTGCGGGGCACTTTTTCGTTCGCAAAGCATTTTTCGGCATTCGTGGCAATCAACAATCTGCTGTTTCAGAAATATGAATTGTGGTACGGCTATCCTGCCAATCCGTTTAATGTGATGGGGGGGCTGACTTACAGATTTTAATGATTGCTGATTTTTCTGTACCTTTGCGCTGTTTTTTAACATAAAAAAAATTATTATATGGCAACAATTAGGCCTTTTAGGGGGATTCGCCCCGATAAGCAGTTCGTAACTGACATTGCATCACGTCCTTACGATGTTTTGAGTTCGGAGGAAGCGCGTGCTGAGGCGGCGGGCAATGAGAAGTCTTTGTATCGCATTATCAAGCCGGAGATTGATTTTCCGGCGGGAAAAGACGAGCACGATGCGGATGTGTATGCGAAAGCGGCTGAAAATTTCAAACTTTTTCAAGACAAGGGCTGGCTTGTGCAGGACACGAGAGAAAATTATTACGTCTATGCGCAAACGATGGACGGGCGCACGCAGTATGGTCTGGTCGTTGGGTCGTATGTGCCTGATTATCTGACCGGTGCGATTAAAAAGCACGAATTGACGCGCAAAGATAAGGAAGAAGACCGCATGAAGCACGTGCGCGTGAATAATGCCAACATCGAGCCGGTGTTTTTCGCCTATCCCGACAATCCCGAGCTGGATATCATTGTGAAGGCGGAAACGAGAAAGACTCCCGAATACGATTTTGTGTCCGCTGACGGCATTAGGCACACGTTTTGGATAATTGACTACACCGGAGTCATCGATCGCATCACGGACCTTTTTGCAGATATACCTTATTTATATATCGCAGACGGACATCATCGTTCGGCGGCGGCGGCGTTGGTAGGCGCAGAAAAGGCGAAGCAAAACCCCGACCACACGGGCAAGGAAGAATACAACTATTTCATGGCGGTGTGTTTCCCCGCAAACCAACTTAAAATCATGGATTACAACCGTTTAGTGAAGGATTTGAACGGGCTGTCGAATGCCGATTTTTTGACGGAATTGGCAAAAAATTTCACCGTTACGGACAAAGGCGAAAAAATTTACCACCCAGCACACCTCCACAATTTTGCGCTGTATCTCAACAACAAGCATTGGTATTCGCTGGATGCAAAGCCCGGCACATACAACGACAGCGACCCGATTGGCGTGCTGGACGTAACGATTTCGTCCAACCTCATCCTCGACAAATTGCTGGGAATGAAAGACTTGCGCACCGACAAGCGCGTAGATTTCGTTGGCGGGTTGCGCGGACTTGGCGAACTCAAAAAGCGCGTGGACAGCGGCGAAATGGCAGCCGCCCTCGCCCTCTACCCCGTGTCGATGAAGCAACTGATTGACATAGCCGACTCTGGCAACATCATGCCGCCAAAAACAACATGGTTTGAACCAAAGTTGCGGTCAGGGCTGGTAATCCACTCGTTGGCGTAGGTCGAAATGAGAAATAAAAAAATAAAATGTATGTATAAAACGTTTCGTATATCATTTGCAGTTGTATTGCTGAGTTTTTGCTCTGTCGTGTCTGCTTGGGGGCAGCTACAGGAAGCTATTCGCTGGAGTTATTCTATCAATGACAAGGCTGAGATTGTCTTCAGAACCTCTATTGACTATGGTTGGCACCTCTACGACATAGATCAGCCCGAAGGCGGACCCAACCCGACTGTGTTTCATTTTGAAAAAATCAGCGGAGCAGAACGGCTCGGCAAAGTGACCACAGCTGCCAAAATAACGACCAAATTTGACGAAACGTTTGAGATGAATGTGAGTTGGTACAACGGCAATCCAACGTTTGTGCAGCGGTTGCGCGTGACGGATGCAGAGAAATTCGCCATCACGGGCTATGTGGACTACATGACGTGCAACGACGAATCGTGCCTGCCCGGACAACTCGAATTTTCGCTGACGAAAAAAGACCTCCCTGCGGTTGTTATTGCAAGTGTGCCACGCACTATCGTTAAAAAAAACACGCATTCGGAGGAAGATTCTGTCGCTGCGGGCTTGACCCATAATCCCCTGCCGGCGAGCATAAATGAAGAAGAAATTGCAAGTCAAACAGACACCAGCATAACTGAGGAGGGGATTGCAGGTCAAAACCGCAATGACAAGCCAGGGGGCTACGGCAGGACTACGAGTGATGACAAAGCTACGGAAAATAGCAATGTGGACTTCTGGAAGCCCGTTATCGCGGAGTTGCAGGCATTGGGCGAAAGTCAAACGGACGGCGACAATTCGCTGTGGTCGGTGTTTTGGCTGTGTTTTGTCGGCGGCTTGTTGGCGTTGCTCACGCCTTGCGTGTGGCCCATTATCCCGATGACGGTCAGTTTTTTTCTGAAGCGGTCGAAATCTAACCGCACCAAAGCGGTGCGCGATGCGCTGATTTACGGGCTGTCGATTATCGTGATTTATTTGGGGCTGGGGCTGCTGGTGACGGTGCTGTTCGGTGCGAGTGCGCTGAACGATTTATCGACCAATGCGGTGTTTAATCTGATTTTCTTTGCGTTGCTGGTGCTGTTTGCGGTGTCGTTTTTGGGTGCGTTTGAACTCACTTTGCCGTCCTCGTGGTCGAGCAAGATGGACAGCAAAGCCGAGGCGACCACCGGCATTTTGAGCATTTTCTTTATGGCGTTCACGCTGGTGCTGGTGTCGTTTTCGTGCACCGGACCTATTATTGGTGGCTTGCTGGTGGAGGCGGCGAGCATGGGCAGTTTGGCGGGACCGGCTGTTGGGATGTTTGGCTTCGGCTTGGCGTTGGCGATTCCGTTTGCGCTGTTCGCGATTTTCCCGTCCATGCTGCAAAAAATGCCGAAGTCGGGCGGGTGGCTCAATACGGTGAAGGTCGTGCTGGGATTTTTGGAGTTGGCTTTGGCACTTAAATTCCTGTCGGTGGCTGACTTAGCGTATGGTTGGCACATCCTTGACCGCGAAACATTCCTCGCGCTTTGGATAGTGATTTTCGCGCTGTTGGGCGTTTATCTGCTGGGGAAAATTCGCTTTGCACACGATGATGAGGTGCAACACGTGTCTGTGTCGCACTTTTTCATGGCAGTGATTTCGTTTGCATTCGCAATATATATGGTGCCCGGACTGTGGGGTGCGCCGCTGAAAGCCATCAGCGCCTTCTCGCCCCCGCTCTACACGCAGGATTTCAACCTCTACGACGGCGAAGTGCTCCCCAAATTCCACGACTACGACGAAGGCATGGCGTATGCAAGGAGGCACAACAAGCCGGCAATGCTCGATTTCACGGGCTACGGCTGCGTAAACTGCCGAAAAATGGAAGCCGCAGTGTGGTCAAACCCGCGCGTAAAAAGCATCCTCAACAACGACTACGTCCTGATTTCGCTCTACGTGGACGACAAAACAAAATTGCCGGAGCCAATCCTCATCGAAGAAGACGGCAAAGAAACCAAACTGCGCACCATCGGCGACAAGTGGAGCTACCTGCAAAGGCACAAATTCGGTGCCAATGCGCAGCCCTATTATGTGTTGGTGGACAATGATGGGTTGCCGCTTGCGCCGTGGTATGCCTTTGATGAGGATGTGGATAAGTATGTGCAGTTTTTGCGCGATGGGCTGAAAAAATAGTCTGAGTAATGTAAAAAAAACGTACCTTTGCAGAAATTAAAAACAACTAAGTATGGTTAACGAAAATTTGCATAATGCAAACAAGGCAAAAAATGATGAATTCTATACCCAACTTGTTGATATAGAAAAAGAACTTAAACATTACAAAGGGCAATTTAAGAACAAGGTTGTTTTCTGTAATTGTGATGACCCACGAGTGAGCAATTTCTTTTTCTTTTTCTATGCAAATTTCCATGCGCTTGGTTTAAGACAACTTATTGCCACTTGTTATAAAAATTTGAACCCCTATTTGTGCAGTCAAAACAAAGATGAGCAAGCTGTATATTGTATCTACGATGGCAAAGACCGCGTTGACGATATTGTTTATGACCGTGAAAAGTTTATCAAGCAAAACAAGTGGGATATATTGAAAGGCGATGGTGATTTTCGCAGCAAAGAATGTATTGAGTTGCTGAAGCAAGCCGATATTGTGGTTACAAATCCGCCGTTTTCGATGTTTCGTGAATTTGTTGCCCAACTTGTAGCGTATGATAAGAAATTTCTGATTATAGGCAATGATAATTGTAGAACTTATAAAGACATTTTTAAGTTTATAAAAGAAAATAAGTTGTGGTGTGGATATAACCACGTCAAGGAATTTTTACAGCCCGGTGGAATAATTAAAAAGTTTGGAAATATCAGTTGGTACACAAATCTTGATGTTAAAAAGCGGCATGAAGATTTAATTCTCTGCAAAAAATACAATCCCGAAGAATATACTAAGTACGAAAACTATGATGCGATAAATATTGATAAAACAAGTGATATTCCTATGGATTATGTCGGCTGTATGGGTGTACCGATTACTTTCATTGATATATTTAACCCGAAACAGTTTGAGATACTCGGATTAGGCATATCAAATTTGGGAATAGAAATTGGCGTTAAACCATATAAAGAAGAACACAAAAAATACAGGAAAGAAGTACAAAAAAGGGGTGCCGTTGATGGTGATTTGTATATGATTAAAAACGGAATTGTTGAAGTCCCATACGCCCGCATAATAATAAAAAATATAAAAATAGTAAAATGAAAATCGAACTAAAAGAGATTACAGTCCGCGAATTGACTGCGGGTTATGAAGATAACCGAGAAAACGGAGTTGTCGGCTACGGCAAATTTTTGGATATTCGCCCGCCTTACCAGCGGGAGTTTATTTACAAAGACAAGCAGCGGGATGCCGTTTATTCCGGCTCATGGGTAACAGCCACATTTCCAACGTATCGCAGGGAAATTGGGGAAATAAATAGTCTGTTTCATGCACGAAAAACAAAACATAGAATATAAGTCCATCTGGAAAGATGAATATCTGCGGTGGATATGCGGCTTTGCCAATGCGCAAGGCGGCACTATTTTTATTGGCAAAGATGACGGTGGTGCAGTGGTTGGTGTGAATAACGCGAAAAAGTTGCTATTGGATAAATTTTTGTTGCAAAAGTATGGGCGGACATGGGACGGAGTGCCGGTGCCCCATGTGGCTGTTGCCGACTTGAAACCGGAAACTTTTGATTTCTTTCGCAAAAAAGGCATCAAAGCCCTGATTAGTTATGAAGGCATTTACCGCGTTGAGACCTTTGAATACCCCAAAGAAGCCATTCGTGAAGCCCTGCACAATGCCGTTGCACACAAGGATTATTCGGGCGGTTATCCCATACAAATCAGTGTTTACAAAGATAGAATCATGATTTGGAATTATGGACAATTGCCTGAAAATTGGACGATTACAGATTTACTTGAGAAACATTCCTCCCGTCCATACAATCCCGATATAGCGAATGCATTTTTCCGTATTGGCTATATTGAATCGTGGGGGCGAGGAATAAACAAAATGACAGAACAATGCATAGCGGCGGGACTTCCAACACCAACTTATTCTTACAAAAATTCAGATGTTTGGGTCGTCTTTCGCAAAGATATTCTTTTTCCTGAGTATTTGAAAGAGTTAGGTCTGAATGAGCGACAGATAGAGGCAACTTTGTACACCAGAGAAAAAGGGAAAATTACGAATAGTGAATATCAGACGATAAATGGTGTTTCTAAACGGACTGCAACGAATGAATTAACAGAGATGGTCAATAAATTTGCTGTTTTAGCAAAAACCGGTACATCGGGTTCCGGCATTTTCTATGAGATAGTGGGGCAAAAAAATACCGTAGTGGGGCAAAAGTGGGGCAAAAAAGGCAATTAAATATAAAAACACAAATAAAACATGACAAACGACTTTTCAGACATTCAGCAGACTGCCGAAAATAAGTGGCTAGCCCACTATCATGGCAATTATGGCATTTATACCGTTAAAATTGAGTTTGACAGTGATGGGCAGCGGCGAAATTTCTCGTGTTCGTGTCCGAGCGACCATCATCTGTGTAAGCATATTGGCTATTTGGAGGCTGCCATACAAACGCAGGCTGCGCAGTTTGACGCGAAGCACGCGCAAAACGAACTGACTGTTGAGGCTATTTTGCAATATGTTTCGCTTGACGAATTGCGGACGTTTGTTGTCAAAAAAGCAAAGTATAACAGCGACTTGGCAAAAGCCATTACCTTTGAATTTGCCGAGAAATTGAAAAAGCCTGCCAAAACAATAGATGCAAGCGCAGATGACGAAGCAACAGATGCCGAAGCAACAGATGAAAATTTCTATAAACCGCTTGTTGAAGCCGATTTGAATGAGGTTGAGTTTGATGCAGAACGTTTTTATGACTATGATTATGACAGTGATAGAGACGTGGATTTGAGCATTTTGAGAGATTGGCTCAACAAGGCGGAAAAATTTGTCGAGCAGCAAGAATACGATGATGCTTTGTTGGTTTGCAAAGCCGTGATTGAAGCCTACGCCGATTGGTATGAGGAGGCGGACGGCGAAATATGTGATAATATTTTCCTCGATTATCAGCAAGATTTTTTTGATTTGTTGGGCAAAATGGCTGAAAATGAGCAGATTGACAAACCCTCGCTTTATGAATACTGCAAGCAGCAATTGTCAGAACATGAAGATAGCTTCTATGACAGAAACAATATGCTTAACGACTTGATGGGTTTGGTGGCTCATGCGGCGAACCCTGACGAGTTTGTAAAATTGCAAAACGATTTGTTGGAAAACGTTTCAAATAAAACTTCATCAGAGGCGGGAAAAATTGTGAAGCGGTTGTATAAATTCTATTTGTCTAACAATCAGAAAGATAAAGCAGACAAATTGGTGGAAGAAAATTGGCAAATTGAGTATTTTTTCAAATTGGCGGTTGAAAAACGGATTGCCGAAAAGCGGTATGACGAAGCCAAACAGCTGATTTTAAGATTCAAGAGATTGCCTGATACTTCCTACGAAAGCAAATGGAATGGCTATCTGCTGACCATTGCCCAAGCAGAAAAAGATGTTCCCGCCATACGCACAATCGCTTTTGAATTTATCAAAAATACTTTTGATAAGCAATACTATAGAATTTACAAAGCGACATTTTCGGACGAAAAGTGGCAAGACGCATTTGAAAACCTTTACAACCATTACGATAAACCACCGAAAGATGGGTGGCACTCAGACAACTGTAACATTCCCAATCTCCTGCTTGCCGAAAAACTTGTAGCGCGACTGGTGGACTACATCGAAACCCACCTGTCGGCAACAATGATGGAAGAATATTACGCGCATTTTTTAGAAGAATACCCTGAAAAAACATTGGAATTGTTCCGAAAAGCCGTTGATATGGCTGCCACAGATTCCGGTGAAAGGAGTTATCACTATGTGTGCCGATTGCTGAAATTGATAAAGGGACTTCCCAATGGGGCTATAGTGGTGTCGCAAATAATTGATAATTACCGAGTTATGTATAAAAGGCGGCATTTGATGATGGAGTTGTTGGGGAAAATAGTCTGAATCAGGATTTACCGGATTAAAGGATTAACAGGATGAATATGAACACAAAAGAAGATAAATTACAAGCTTTCGGGCGACTGCTCGACATCATGGACGAACTGCGCGAGAAGTGCCCGTGGGACAAGAAGCAGACCAATGAGAGCCTGCGCACCAACACGATTGAGGAAACTTACGAACTCTGCGAAGCCATCATCAAAGATGATTTTCAGGAGATTGAAAAGGAGTTGGGCGACGTGTTGCTGCACATTATTTTCTATTCCCGAATTGCTTCGGAGAAGGGGCAGTTCGACATTGCCGATGTGTGTAATGTGCTGTGCGACAAGCTGATGTTTCGGCATCCGCATATTTATGGCGATGTTCAGGCGGATACTGCCGGTGAGGTTTCCAAAAATTGGGAACAAATCAAACTGAAAGAGAAGGGCGGCAACAGAACCGTGTTGGCGGGCGTACCCGCCAGCTTGCCGAGTGTGCCGAAGGCACACCGCATCCAAGACAAAGCCCGCAACGCGGGCTTCGACTGGGAGCAGAAAGAGCAAGTTTGGGAAAAAGTGCGCGAAGAGTTTGGAGAACTGCAAGCCGAAATCGCCACGATGGATGCCGACAAGATGGAAGCCGAGTTTGGCGACCTGTTTTTCAGCCTCATCAATGCCGCCCGCCTCTACAAAATCAACCCCGACAATGCGCTGGAACGCACTAATCAGAAGTTCATCACCCGCTTTAATTATATTGAGCAGCGCGCCAAAGAGCAAGGTAAGTCATTGAAAGACATGACTTTGGGGGAGATGGAGGAGCTTTGGGGGGAAGCGAAAGGGATGAAGGGTGAAGGGTAAAAGGTAAAAGGTAAAGGGTAATTGGTAATTGAATTATGAATAGGTTTTGGTTTGGGTTGGTTTTTTTGGTGGCGGCTTTTGTTGGTTGCGATGATGGGTTTGAGGATTATTCTTATAGTCCGGATGATTTGTTGGCTTTTTCGGCTGATACTGTGGTGTTTGATACTATTGTTTCTGCGGTTCGGACTCCTTTTGGTGCTTTTATGGTTCGCAATTGGCATGATAAGGCTTTGTTGATTTCGTCTATTTCGCTTGCAAATGGGGCGAATTTCAGGATTAATGTGGATGGGCGGGCGGTGGCTGTGGGCGGTGCTTTGTCGAACGTTGAAATTTTGGCGAATGATAGTTTGTATGTGTTGGTGGTGGCTCAGCCGATGTTAAATAATTTGGATGAGCCGAGAGAAATTCTTGACCACATTGTGTTTGTTACCAATGGTGTGACGCAATCGGTTGTTTTGCAAGCCGTTGCGCAGGATGCGGAGATTTGCACGGCGGGAATGAATATAGCGACAGATGCCACTTTGGGCAGTGCCAAACCCTATGTGATTTACGACAGTCTGGTGGTGCAGGCGGGCGCGACTTTGACTATTCCTGCCGGGGCACGTTTGTATATGCACGACAAGGCAGAGATTGTAGTGTGTGGCACGTTGCAACTGCTTGGTACAGAGGCAAATCCCGTCACCATTCGGGGCGACCGCTTCGACCGGATGGTGGGCATCCCCTACGACCGCATTCCCGGGCAGTGGGGCGGCATTTGGTTTGATTCGCAGAGCTATAACAATGTGATTGAACACGCCCGAATTAGGAATGGCTCACAAGGTCTGACGTTTGCAAACGCCGACACCATACTCCCAAAATTGTCGATGCGCAACACCATATTGACCAATTTCAAAGGCATGTTAGTGTCCGCCACCAATTGCCGGATGGAGTTTGACCGGTGCGAATTGAGCAACGCCAGAGATGGTTTGCTACATTTAAACGGCGGCAAATACACTGTAAATCACTGCACCATAGCTAATTACTATTTCAACGGCAGAGCAGAATACGGCTGGGGCAACACCAAAGACGAAACGGTCTTTTTGCGCGACAACACCCAAGCTACGTTTGAAAACACCATCATCTGGGGAGCAAATTACACATCAACCTCCAAAATCAGTTTTGCCGAAAATGCAGAAAATTTGCACTACTTGTTTCGCAACTGCCTCACTGAGAAAGACCCCAAATTTCGCATCATCATGTCTGAAGACCCCGCCAAAGCCGAATTTATCTACGATTTTCGCTTGCAAGCAGGTTCGCCTGCATTATTGGGTGGTGGTGAGTACATTGGGTGCTATCCTGCTGATTAAAATGCATGTACCCCCGAGCAGACATCGCAGGAGTAATTTTTAGGCTCGATAGAGCATATTTATTTAAACAAATCAGAATGTGTCCCTGTTCTGACAAAATGGGCTGTGCCTTCAAAATCCGGATTCTCACAGTAACTTTCAATATACCACGTCATTAGCCAATCCGGTTTTATGTGGCATTCGTTATGTCCGGCATAGTTTCCTGTCAAAGGATGTGGTAAATAAACTTCCGGCAATGTGCCTGTTGCACATAAAGTTTTCATAGCTTCATCAATCAAAGCCATATCAAAATTACGCTTCATACATAACTTATAATCTTTTTTGAATTGCCCGGTTCGTTTAGGATAGTACATAAATCAATTTTTTAAATCATGCAAGAGTGCATCAATACTATCAAAACCTACCGTAGCGTTTTTTTGAGCCTCACTCATTGCTTTTTGGGTATCAGAATTTGGAATGTCGCTAATTGCCACTCCGTTAGATGAAAAAAAATCTTTGAGTTGATTCCCATACTTTCTAATATCAATGCGCACATAACTGGGTACACCAAGTACGTTGCGTTCAATTGTTATCCCTGTTGCTACCTGATTCATATATTTGTCATTTTTAATATTACCCCGCAAAGGTAACTATTTATTTGTACCCCCGAGCAGAATCGAACTGCTATCAAAAGTTTAGGAAACTTCTATTCTATCCGTTGAACTACGGGGGCATAAAAATCGTCTGCAAAGGTACGGTTTTAAAGCAAATTATCCAAACACTTCGTGCAAAACTTCCAACGACTTGATGTCGGGGAAAGTTGCCAAATGCAGTCGGTAATATTCCAACAGCCTGCCAATAAGCAATTTACGGCGACTGCCGGACAGTTGTAAATCACCCATGCGAGTGTAATCGAGATTTAAAAGTTGGAAAAACAGCGCACTTTCTTCCCTGTCTAAATAATGGACATGATTGGGTGGTGCGGTCACAAAAAGCCCGTTCAAGAGGTCGAAATAGCTGTTTAGAACGTAGCTGTCTGCCGCCGGATGGAATCCGAGAAACTGCGTGAGGCGCATCAGAAAGACCAAATGGAAATTGGCAAACTCCCGTTCCGACAAATCCAATATCTGAATGGACTGCACAAGGTAGTCAAACAGCAACTTGTCGGTCTGCTCGCCCTGCACCGCCTTGCTAATCCACTCTGCCAAAAACAGGCTCACAGTGCTTTTAATCGGATTGTTGAGCAACGACAATGTCGATAGATGCACCCGCGCCTCCTTCAATCGCTGAATGTCGCGCAGGGGCTGATGCTCCACTTCCAAATTCAAAATCGCCAACGGATGAAGCACCGACCCCACCCCTTTTGCCTTTTTGCCCCGCGTCGGGCGGGTCAAATAGGATACCAATCCAAACTCTTCGGTGAACACGCGCACGATGCCATAATTGTCATTATAGTTCAGTTGTCGCAGCACAATCGCTCTTGTCTTGTGTAGCATGGTGGTCAGAGGGGTAAATAAACGACCTTTTTTGTTTCAAAAAACGCCTCATCAAAATAGTCGCTCAACTCATATTCCATGACCTGCTTTTTGAACGGGGCTAATTCGGCTTGCAAGTCGCCTCCTTTCAGGCACAGGAGGCCATTGGGCAGGGCGTTGCGCTGTTTTTTGACGATATTTTTCTTCACAACATGCGCCAAAGCCGGTAGCGGCATCACGGCACGGCTGACCACAAAATCGAACTGTCGCCTTTCTTCCTCCGCGCGGGCGTGGCAGCATTCAACGTTTTGCAGCTCAATGGTTTGTGCTACATCCGCTGCCACCTTCACTTTTTTGCCGATACTGTCGAGTAAGACAAACTGCACCTCCGGAAAAAAAATTGCCAGCGGAATACCCGGAAAACCACCACCTGTGCCCACATCCAGCACTTTGGAACCGTCCGTCATCCGCAGCGCCTTAGCAATTCCCAACGAATGGAGGATGTGCTTTTCGTACAAATGTGCGATGTCTTTGCGCGAAATCAGGTTGATTTTGGCGTTCCAATCGGTGTACAAATCACCCAGCGCAGCAAATTGTGCCTTTTGCTTCGCCGTCAAAGCGGGAAAATATTTGCTAATCACGTCCATAAAACTTCCGGTGAAAAAGAGAAAGGCTGCTTCACCAAAAAAGCAGCCCCTATCTTGTTGTCATTTAAGTGATTAAAAATAGAACGAAACGAACAGATGACCATTCGGATTTGTGTGAACTCCCATATTAGAAGATTTAACTCCGGAATGTGTTGTCCCCGTTACCGGTCCACCGGTCACAATATCAATCGACTGTGTCTTTGTTTCGCGTTGTCCGATACTTGTATAAGCAAATTCTAAGCCAACTTCACCGCCAATAGAAAACTGAGGTGCAAAAAAGTATTCAATACCGACAAAAGCACCCACGCCCACTTTTAAAGAAGCACCGACCTTATCTTCAAGGGGACGGCTATCCAGACGCCTTTCTGTAACGGAATTCCAGTCAGTTATCGGTGTGCCTCCCATGGGAGATAGTGTTGCATTTCCATACTCATAAGTCGCGCTACCGGATGCATAACCAAACAAAACTTCCGCACCATAAAATCCATCTACTCTACCCTTACCCTTATGCAATTCATAACCGACGCGAAGCTCCACATCAAGGTTAGAAGAAGACCGTGTATCGGTTACCTTAGACCCGGTTAGGGCACCGAGACCGTCAATACCGTCCACAGCATTTTCGTCTGTATTACTGTCAAAACTAAATTTTAAATTGGCACGAATCGCATGTTCGTCTCTCAGAAAATACTTGGCACCGAAAGCCAAGCCTTCCAGATTAGGAGCCGAACTACCATACGAACTAAACAGATTACCCAAATAATCTAAAAATGGGTTGGCACTAATTCCTATCGAAAAACTACCTGCTTCGGGCAAGTATGTCGGTCTCTGCGGAATAGCCAAAACCGTAGTCTGACCAAATTGAGGAGGCTGCGATGCCACCTGCGGCTCTGCCGACGTCGCCCTGGAATTATTGACACTTCCTGAGCCTTGCGCCATAACAGACCAACCACCCAAGCACACAAACGCTAATAACATCATCTTTTTCATATACACTATTGTTTATTAAAATTGTTCATTAGGATTATTAAAAATTTTATCTTCTCCAACTGTTACCTTACCACCATAAATCACATCCGATTGATTCAATAGTGAGTAAATATTATCACCGTACACAAATGTAGAACCCATTCTGAATTTCAACCCGCCACGTGGAGCCGACATTGTAAATTCCAAGTAAGTCTGTGTAACATATCCATCGTCAGAGGTTTTCAATTTTTCAGCAAAAACGGTATCCCTTCTTGCCGGAACAAATTGGTCTCCGCCAATGACTATTGTAACTTTCGTATCTCTCTCTGTCCCTGTACCGAAAGTATATTTCGCGGGAGCCGTTACAAGCGCAGTACCGGTGCTATACTTAAGCGTAACACGGTAGGTTCCATTTTCCCATATAGAGGGAACGATGCCTGTAAGGTTATAGTTCAGGTTTTTCTGATATACCATATCCGATTTTATTGCATAACTAATTGGTTCAATGGCATAAAGACGAGCTTGCGAGCCACTGTCGATGGTATCAATATCGCTTGAGATAGACACATTGACCGGTTCGCCATCCGTTCTGGTGGGCAATTTCACCTCATAGATACCATCTACACCGACAATTGCGGTCGTGTCGTAATTAATCTTACTGCCAACAAGCCCCAGGGAAGCATACGTGATTGAAAAATGCAATGTTTGACCCTCTTGCGCGTATGTGCTGAGTTTATATCCATTCGGAGTGAGCGTGTTTGCTGATAAATACGCAACCCCTCTAATGGTGGCTTTTGGCAAATTTGCCGCAGGGTCTGTCCACGCACCGTGAGTAGTTCCTTCCGGCTCATTTCCCGCATCACAACTGTTGAAATAAAACGCAAAAGCAACGAATATTGCAAAAAACAAGATTTTTTTCATTTGTTCCTCTTTGAAATCGGGCGCAAAGGTAGTTTTTTTTTTTATACAAACCAAATTTTTAACTACCTTTGCGCTCAATTTTTTTACACAATAAGAAATATGTTACACGCGATAAAAGAATCTGCGGATTGGCTACGCCCACAGATACCTGTGGATACAAAAATTGGTGTCATTCTGGGGACCGGCTTGGGTGAGTTGGTGAATGTGATTACGGACAAAAAAGAGATTCCCTACGACGCCATTCCGCATTTCCCCGTATCAACGGTGGAGGGGCATAGTGGCAAACTGATAGTCGGCAAATTGGGTGGAAAGCCCATTCTGGCGATGCAGGGGCGGTTTCATTACTACGAAGGCTACGAGATGAAGCAGGTTACATTTCCCGTGCGCGTCATGCAGTTGCTGGGTTTTGAATACCTGGTTGTGAGCAATGCGGCGGGTGGGCTGAACGAAGCGTTTGAGGTGGGCGACATCATGCTGATTGAAGACCACATCAACCTGTTTCCCGAACACCCCTTGCGCGGCAAAAACGAGGCAGCATTAGGCGTGCGCTTCCCCGACATGAGCGAAACCTACACCCACAAATTGCTCCAATTAGCCGACGCAACGGCAGCCCGGCACCACATAAAACTGCAACGCGGCGTATATGTGGGTGTTCAGGGACCAACTTTTGAAACCCCTGCCGAATATAAATTTTTCCGCATCATAGGCGGCGATGCGGTGGGCATGTCCACCGTGCCGGAGGTCATCGTAGCGCACCATGGCGGGCTGAAAGTGCTGGCATTTTCCATCATCACCGACCTCGGCGTGACAGGGCACATCAAGACCGTGAGCCACTCAGAGGTGCAAGCTGCCGCGAAAATAGCCCAACCCAAACTATCAATTATTTTAGAAGAAATCATCAAACAAATATGACAGAAATAGCATCGTATGGCAAGTTTGGACTGCTCGACCATCTGACAAAAGACATCAAAACGTCCAATTCAACAACCCTCAAAGGCGTGGGCGATGATGCCGCCGTGTTGGAATACGGCAAAAAGGCGACCTTAGTGGCTTCGGCACTCTTGCTGGAGGGTATTCACTTCGATTTGACGTATTTTGCGCTCAAATTTGTAGGCTACAAGGCAGCAGTGGCAGCTTTTGCGGATATTTATGCCATGAACGGGCAGCCGCAACAGCTGACGGTAAGCATCGGCATCTCCAAACGCTTTGCAGTGGAACACATCGACGAGATTTTTCTCGGTCTGCAATTTGCGTGCAAAAACTACAAGGTAGATATTGTGAAAGTGGATGTAACCGCTTCATTGACAGGCTTGTGTGTCGCTACAAACTGCATAGGAAGTGCCGACAAAGAAACAGTCGTCTATCAAAACACCGCCAAAGAACCGGATTTAATCTGCGTGTCGGGCGATTTGGGCGGTGCCTACATGGGGTTGCAACTCTTGGAGCGCGAAAAAGCGGTGCATCAGGGTGAAACGGATTTTACGCCCGATTTTGCGGGTAAAGAATACCTGCTGGAACGCCAACTGCGTCCCGAAGCACGTCAAGACATCGTCGCACTGCTGGCTGAGCACGGGATTGTGCCCACGGCGATGGTCAATGTGAAGGACGGGCTGTCGTCCGATATGTTGCACATTTGTCAGCAAAGTGGGGTAGGTTGTGCGATTTACGAAGAGCGCATCCCGATTGATTTTCAGACGGCAACGATGGCGGAAACATTCAATATGAACCTCACCACAACGGCTCTCAACGGCGGCGACGACTACGAATTGCTGTTCACAGTGCCATTGAGCATGCACGAGAAAATCGAAGACTTAGCAACCGAAGGCATCCACCTCATCGGTCACATCCGCACCGTAGCCGAAGGGGCAGCCCTCATCACGCGCGATGCCTCAGAAATCTCGCTCGTAGCGCAAGGTTGGACGCAAGAGGAGGATTAAAATTCAAAAAAATCACTTTTTTTTCATTTTTTTTTGCAAATATGCTTGTTTATTCAAAAATTGTCCTTACATTTGCAAACTGTTAGTGTTTTGTTAACTGTTTGGTAGTAACTTATCAACTAAAAAGTATGGAGAATTTAACAATTGTAAGAGATGCTATTTGCAAAGTGAAAGACATTATTTTTCATGACTCTGTCATGTTGAATGATTCGATGATTCAAATCGGGCAGTATGTTTTGAATGAACAGCGAAACACACTGAAGTTTGCGCACCGAAAGACGCAGCACTTGTCGCCTCGCGAGTGCGACATACTCGGCGTATTATGGCGCGCTGTAGAAAACTTGGTGAGCCGCGAAGCATTGCTGGCAGCCTACTGGCAAGGCTATTCGCAGTACGCCTCGCGCAGTCTGGACTTGTTCATCTGCCGCCTGCGCAAGCAACTGGCAGCAGACCCCAAAGTCAAAATCCTGACCATCCGCAACAAAGGCTTTCTGCTGACGGTGGATTATCAGCAGGAGTGAGTTGCGTGTGTGAGGGTGTCGGTGGTGCGATGGTGCGGTGTGGGCGTTGGTGATTGCCAATCCGCACGGTTTTGTTATGTTCGCACATTATTTATTAAAACAATCTATGTCCCACGTTGCCGGATTATTTTCGATATAATCCGCTATGCGATTTATTTCTTCGGTATCGCGAATAATATGGTCGTGAAATCGAGGTTGCCAAGCAAAATCAATTTTGTTCCCATTTGCATATTTTGTTACAGCAGATTTTACCCCACCAATCGCAACCGACAACCAACCTTTCATAGCACGAATATCTATCATCGTCTCATTGGTAGAGACGTGGCGTGCCACGTCTCCTGCGCGCATCTGTGCCACAACATTATCCGAATTATTGTATAAACCGGCATCAGAGACGTGGCACGCCACGTCTCTACATTGGGAATTGCGTTTTTGTGGTGTTTTTTCGCCATCAATAAACACAATGGCGTGCCAATGATTGGGCATAATAACATACAGTGGCATTTCGGCGTATGAATAATGTTGGGCTACATTTTGCAAATTTTCAGATAGATATTCACCGATTGGCGATAATTGCATTTGTCCATCCACAATTTCCCCGAAAAAATGTTCGCGTTGTGCCGTGCAAACGGTGATGAAATAGGTGCCGCCGCCATAGTCATGCCATTCTGCCCGTGCCGATTTTAGGCGATATTGATTTTGAAATTTTTCTGTTGACATAGTTTTTTCAATTATTGGGGACAAAGGTACTGTTTTTTTCTGATGTAGAGACGTGGCGTGCCACGTCTCCTGCGCAAATTTGTGATTATCCGGATTATGATATAAACCTGCATCAGAGGCGTGGCATGCCATGTCTCTACATTGGGGATTGTGTTTTTGGGGAGGTATATTGGGGTATTGCGGTTTTGTGTGGTACCTGTAGAGACGTGGCGTGCCACGTCTCCTGCGCAAATTCGCGATTATCCGGATTATGATATAAACCTGCATCAGAGACGTGGCACGCCATTTTTTTTACAAATTTGTGATTATCCGGATTATTGTATAAATGGCATCAGAGACGTGGCACGCCACGTCTCTACAATCATGCAATCGAATTTTCCTTTAAAATAGAAACCATCGGAATTTTGCAAATTTTCCTTACCTTTGCAGCCTCATGGGACGAATTATGGCGATTGATTATGGAAAAAAGCGGACGGGGCTGGCGGTTTCAGACCCGTTGCAGATGATTGCAGGGGGGCTTACAACGCTTCCCAGCCGCGAAATTATCCCCTTTTTGAAGCACTATGCGGACAACGAGCCGGTCGAATTGTTTCTGCTGGGCGAGCCGCGACAGATGAACTATCAGCCGTCGGAAAACATGCCGCGCGTGATGCTGTTCAAAGAAAAATTGCAACAGACATTCCCAAAAGTGGCAATCAAACTGGTGGACGAACGCTTCACATCCGTCTTAGCCCACCAAGCCATGCGCACAGGCGGTCTGAAAAAGCAACAGCGACAAAACAAAGCATTAGTGGACAAACTAAGTGCCACCATCTTGCTACAATCCTATTTAGAACAGGGGATTGCGGGTCAAGCCCGCAATGACGACTCACAACTCATAACTCATAACTAAGAAGATGATATTGCCGATTTATTTATATGGTCATCCGATTTTGCAGAAAGTGGCAAACGACATTTCGCCGGATTATCCCCATTTGAGCGAGCTGCTTGCCAATATGTTTGAAACGATGGCAAAAGTCGAAGGGGTGGGTTTGGCGGCTCCGCAAATTGGGTTGAGCGACCGCATCGTGGTCATCGACCTGTCGTCGTTGGCAAAAGACCACCCTGAATGCACGGATTTCAAACGGGTGTTTATCAACGGGCACATCCTCGAAACAAGCGACGAAACCTGCATCATCGAGGAAGGTTGCCTGTCCGTGCCGGATATTCACGAAAAAATCAGCCGCCCCAAGTGGGTGCGCTTGCAATATTTGGATGAAAATTTGCAACCGCACGAAGACGTTTT
Source organism: Candidatus Symbiothrix dinenymphae (assembly GCA_001417715.1). Taxonomy (GTDB): domain Bacteria; phylum Bacteroidota; class Bacteroidia; order Bacteroidales; family Azobacteroidaceae; genus Azobacteroides; species Azobacteroides dinenymphae. The sequence continues at coordinate 33,841 of BBRT01000001.1, read as the reverse complement.
TGACGGCTATGCTGCCCGCTGTATCCAACACGAGCACGACCATCTGGAAGGCATTATGTTCACAGAACATGCCTCCGGAATGCGCAAACAGATGTTTCGTGCCAAACTCAACCGAATTATGGCAGGACAGGTGAGTTGTGATTACAAAGTGAAAAAAAATAAAATTTAACATATCTATTTTATATGCTTGAAAAAATTGTTATTATGGATTTTGGTTCGCAAACGACCCAGTTGATTGCTCGCCGGTTGCGCGAACTCAATATGTATTGCGAAATTGTGCCCTACAACAAGTTTCCGAAGGATGACACCGCTGTTATTGGGGTTATCCTTTCGGGAAGTCCGTTTTCGGTCAATGACTCGGATGCTTTTAGACCTGATTTGTACGCCATTCGGAGAAAATACCCCATTCTGGGTATTTGCTATGGTGCTCAGTATCTGGCACATAGCGTGGGCGGCAGGGTGGAAAAAGGCAACAGCCGCGAATATGGTCGCGCTCTGCTCACGCCTATCAAATCGAGCGACCCTTTGATGCTCAATATCCCCGCCAATTCACAGGTGTGGATGTCTCACGGGGACACTATCACGAAAATACCCGAGCATTTCACCATTATTGCAAAAACGAGGGACGTGAAATACGCCGCCTACAGTGTTAACAACGAGCCGACTTGGGGCGTACAGTTTCATCCGGAAGTATCTCATACAGAGATTGGTACGCAGATTTTGGAAAATTTCCTTGCCATCTGCAACGCCAAGCGGGATTGGACTCCGGCAAATTTCATTGATTCGACCGTCAAACAGTTGCAAGAGAAGCTCGGCAACGACAAAGTCATTCTCGCGCTCTCCGGCGGCGTGGACTCCTCCGTGAGTGCGGTGCTGCTGAACCGGGCGATTGGCAAAAACCTGACCTGCATCTTTGTAGATAACGGGTTGTTGCGCAAAAATGAGTTCGAAAAAGTACTCGAAGACTACGCACATCTGGGCTTAAATGTACGCGGCATTGATGCAAAGCTGCAGTTTTACAATGCCTTGAAGGGCGTAACCAACCCCGAATTAAAACGCAAAATCATCGGCAAAGGCTTCATCGACATTTTCGACCGGGAAGCTCAAAAACTGCAAGACATCAAATGGCTGGCGCAAGGCACCATCTACCCCGACATCATTGAGTCGCTGTCGATTACCGGCACCACCATCAAATCGCACCACAACGTGGGCGGATTGCCCGAAAAAATGAATCTGCAACTCATTGAGCCACTGCGACTTCTATTCAAAGACGAGGTGCGCAATGTAGGTCGCGAATTAGGCATGAAAGACCACCTGATTAAGCGGCATCCGTTCCCCGGACCGGGCTTGGGAGTACGCATTCTGGGTGCAGTCACCCCCGAAAAAGTGCAGATTTTGCAGGAGGCAGACGACATTTTCATTCAAGGCTTGCGCGACAACGACCTCTACGACCAGGTGTGGCAAGCAGGAGCCATCCTGCTTCCCGTGCAATCGGTAGGCGTGATGGGCGACGAGCGGACATACGAAAATGTGGTAGCCCTGCGAGCCGTAACCTCCACCGATGCCATGACAGCCGATTGGGCGCACCTCCCCAACGAATTTCTCGCCAAAGTATCAAACGAAATCATCAACAAAGTGCGCGGCATAAACCGCGTAGTGTACGACATCAGCTCCAAGCCACCCGCCACGATTGAGTGGGAATGAGAAATAAATGCAAAAGCGCACGGAGTTGTCATCTCTCCGTGCGCCGCTTGCGTTACTTCTAAACTATGACTTTACAGCATAGTTTTAGACGATTATAGTTTGGCGGTACCGGTTACTGCCGCAGATTTGCTATACTCGCTTCCGTTGCTCGCATTCCACGCTTCCACTTTGTAGTCGTATCCTGCTGCATCCAAGGGAATTGACCCGTATCTGTAGCTAATAGTAATAACCCCGGCAGACTTCGTAGCGTCATAGTCGTTGTTGTAGTCATCGTAGAAATTGTTGCCATTATTGTAGGAATAAATGTTAGCAACTTGAGAATAGCTGCCGTCCGGAGCACCTCCCGGCTTGCGATAGATGCGATACTGGGTTCCGTTATCTGTCGCATTCAATTTGAGTTCAACATAATAATCATTACCGGAATCCAATGTTTTTGTTACCTCAAATCCTGTTATCGCAGCCACTTTCGGCTTCTCAATTGTGACTACTGTAGCCGATAACTTTGAAGACAACACGCCATTATACGCCTCAATTTTGTACTCATACTTGGTGTTTGCCGCCGTGAAAACAGGATTAAGTGTGAGGTATCTCACAGATTTTCCGTCTTTAACAGTTCTGCCAAAGGTGTACGGCCTCCCGCCGCTGCTTATTTCATCGTAGTAGCTGTAGCTGTAGCTACCGCTGCTATTGACTTGAGCAATAGGGAGGCTGAGGCTTGCTTGTGTAAACACCTTAGCACTTTCTGCTTTCCTATAGAGGCGATAGTTGGTAGTTACGCTATCGGTTGGGGTATCCCAGTACAGCGTATCGTGGTCTGTATAATAGTTACTGCTTGCGAACCTTCCTACAAAGTTTGCTATTGCAGCAACCGGAACGACATTTACACTTACAGGATAATTGTTCATATTCACTTGGCCACTAACAAGACTATATAAATAATTAGAATTACCATAAGAGTTGTCAACACGAACCTGTAAATTTGCTCCTGCAGGCCATGCTTGTCCTGCAGCCGCATTTTTGACCGTTAATGTTTTATCGTCATCCGACCATACAGCATCTACAAGGATGGTGGTGCCATCGTTACCATTGTAAACATAAATCCGGGCAATACGGGCAACATCCATCGATTGGTTGAATGTGAACACAATATCACCAAGCGGCTCAACTTTGGTCGGTGTAGAAGTAGGCAACAACTGATCGGTCGCTCTTGTGAAAGAGATGTTGATTTTCCCTTCCTGTCCTGCTGCTTTCAGCGTGGTGGTCTCAGAACCTTGATACACAACACCGTCTATTGTTACCACCGAATTGATAGTAGCATAGAGCTTTTCAGGCAAATTGTCAAACACATACGCCCCATCTGCACCCACAGTAGCAGTGTATTCTTTCACTGCAAAATAGGGGTTGTCCACAGACAAAGTCAAAATAGCCCCTGCAACAGGTAGCGTTTGACTGCCGGCGGACGTTGTTTCTGAATACGTTGCTTTACCGGACAGTTTTGCACCCAATTTAAACAACTCCACGTTTTGCGCGGCGTGGGTTGTATAGGCACCATTGCTTACTCCGATTGACACTATGGTCAAGTAAGTAGCATAGTCTGTTTTTTCTACTTTCAGACTATAGCTGCCTGCCGGAATCTGCGTGAACGCACCTGTTGCATTGGTTGCCACAACCTCTTCCCCTGATAGCAACGTGAAAGTCGCACCTGTTAATACCTGACCACCGGAGTAGTCCTTCGCTATCACCGACAAATCGCTCTTGACGGAAGTCGGGTCAAACACACTTGCTTCGTCGCCGCAGCTAACGAAATTCAAACTTGCCACTGCTAATAGAGCGGCACTTCTTAAAAAATTTCTCTTGTTCATTTTACTTTTTTTTTAATTTTTAATTTTTAATAAACACAATAACTCATTAATAAAACTGCTTGGTTTCGCCCTCGAACTCGTAAGTTCTTGACACACACATAAAAAAAACGCGGACAAAACTCTAATGTCATCCGCTTTTCGAGGTCTTCGCATACCTTTGTCGCCAAATAAAAATGAGTAGTCCCCGCCGACCGGCGCGAACGTCATCACTTTTACTCTTGGCGACTGAAATTTGCGAAGTTTCGAAAAGCCAGAATATAAAGCAAAAACGCTTTTTCCAATTTATAATGTGCGTGTTACCGCATTTTTTCTAAGTTTTCATAATCTAATCTCCTTATTGCTAAACTGTTATTCACTCGTATTTACTTTCTCTTTCGTAAATATCGGGCGCAAAGGTAATCATTTTTTTTGAACTACCAAAAAAAAATCGTACCTTTGTGCGAATTATTTAAAGATTATGCTTACACTAAAAGTCATTACAGAAAATACGCAGTCGGTGATTGACCGCCTGGCAAAGAAGCATTTCGATGCAAAGGCTATCATCGCGGACGTTTTGGCGACCGATGCAAAGCGCAAAACGGCTCAACAGCAGTTAGATAGCAATCTGGCAGAAGTCAATAACCTGTCGAAATCCATCGGGCAACTGATGAAAGAGGGCAAAAAAGAGGCGGCAGAAGCAATGCGCCACACCGTCAGCAAGACAAAAGAAGCCAACGCCCAATTGGAATCCGATATGCGCGAGGCAGAAAAAAAACTGACCGAACTGCTCTGTCAAATTCCCAACCTGCCACACGACAGCGTACCTGAGGGCAAACATGCCGAAGATAACGTAGCTGAAAAAACGGGCGGCACCATCCCCGAATTGCCCGCCAATGCCTTACCTCACTGGGAGTTGGCAAAAAAATATGATTTGATTGATTTTGAACTCGGCGTGAAAATCGCCGGTGCCGGTTTCCCTGTTTACAAGGGTCAGGGAGCCCGTTTACAGCGTGCGCTCATCAACTTTTTCTTGGACAATGCCCGCGAAGCGGGCTATGTGGAGGTGCAACCGCCCTACGTGGTGAATGCCGATTCGGGCTATGGCACAGGACAATTGCCTGATAAAGAGGGACAAATGTATCATTGCAGCAGTGACGATTTATACCTGATACCAACGGCAGAAGTACCTGTAACTAATATCTACCGCGATGTGATTGTGGACGAAAAAGATTTACCCATCAAAAATGCGGCGTATTCGGCTTGTTTTCGCCGCGAAGCGGGGTCGTATGGCAAGGATGTGCGCGGGCTCAACCGCCTGCACCAGTTCGACAAGGTCGAAATAGTGCGCCTCGACACGCCTGAACACTCCTATCAGTCGCTGCAAGAGATGGTTGATTATGTGCAGTCGCTGGTGGATAAGTTGGAACTCCCGTGGCGCATTCTCCGACTGTGTGGTGGCGATATGAGCTTCACATCGGCTTTGACGTTCGATTTTGAGGTGTTTTCGGCGGCACAACAACGCTGGTTGGAAGTCAGCTCGGTATCCAATTTCGAGAGCTACCAAGCCAATCGTCTGAAATGCCGCTACCGCGATGCCAACAAAAAAACACAGCTCGTGCACACCCTCAACGGTAGCGCATTAGCCCTCCCGCGCATCGTGGCAGCCCTGCTGGAAAACAATCAGACGGCGGATGGCATTTGCATCCCGAAGGCGTTGGTGCCTTACACGGGGTTTGCTCGAATTACGAATTAAAAATTACGAATTAAAAATTATATGGTTATGACACGGAAATTGATTTTATTTGTGGTGATGATGTTCATCTTTGGCGGGGTTAATCCTGCGGTTGCACAACAGAAAGGCGGACACGAGCGGGGTGTACGCATTGAGAAAAACAAAGAACTTTTTCAGAAACTCAAGGCTGAGCGCATTGATTACATTGCCAAGAAAATGGACTTGACGGAGGACGAAAAGGCGAAGTTTAGTCCGATTGATGCAGAATTGCAACAAAAGAAGTTCGACTTGCACAAAAGTTTGCTTGTGCAACGCGACAAAGACAAAGAACTGACGGATGACGAACGCAAACAAATGGTGGCACAACGTGCAGAAAGCAAGAAAAAAGAAGCCGAATTGGACGAAGAATACACCAACAAGATGTTGGAAGTGTTGCCCGCCGCCAAAGTAGCTAAATACGCAGCAGCCGCACAATCATTCAACAAAAAAGCCAACAGCATTCGGAAGGAAGTGGCTAAAAAGGGGAAAGTTGGGGCGGCGAAGAAATAATCGCCCCATAAGGCAACATCGCCAGCACCTCCACCATCCGACTCAGCCCATTTTGCAAAGGCTTGGATGCCATGCCTTTAAGAAAAAACGGCAAATCGGCTTTCACTGTCAGTTTGATTTTCGACATTTGCGTGCCTGCGGGCGCGAGTTGTATCCACAAATTGCCTTTGACCGGGATGCCTTCGACGCCAAATTTGATTGTTTTGAACGGCTCTCGTTCGATGATGGCAATGGTAACTTTGCCTGCCATATCGACCATGAATGAGCAGGAATCACGGTCGAAAGTGAAATCTTTGATTTTTTCCAAATCCTTTGCCGGAAGTTGGCTCATCGGGATTTTGTCTTTTACCCATGCAAGGTTTTCCAGATTGGAAAGTGCCTCATACACAACCTCTTGGCTGTGGGGGATTGTTTTTATTTCGCTTGTAAATTCTGTCATTTTGTTTGTGTTTCAAGGGATTGCGGGTCAAGCCCGCAATGACAATTGTTATTTATCCCATTTATCAGGGGCTTTGCGCCACGCCTGCAATGTTTTTATCTCGCTTTCGTTGATGTAATTGGTTTTCAGGGCTTCGTCGAGCACGCAGTCGTAGTTGCAGAGTGCCGTCAATTCCACCTTTGCCTCCTCAAACTGCTCTTGTGCAATCGGAAAACCATACGTGAAAATCGCCGCCATGCCGAGCACATGGCAACCGGCACTGCGAATGGCTTCTACGGCTTTCAAACTGCTGCCGCCGGTGGAGATTAAGTCCTCGATAACCACCACTTTAGCTCCCGGTTTCAGGTCGCCCTCGATGAGGTTTTCCAGCCCGTGGTCTTTGGGGGCTGAGCGCACATACACGAAAGGCAAGTACAATTCTTCTGCCACCATAGCACCCTGAGCGATGGCTCCGGTGGCTACTCCGGCGATGGCTTCCACATCGGGATATTTTTCGATGATGACGCGACACAATTCCAATTTGATGAAATTGCGCAACGCCGGATACGAAAGCGTCTTCCGATTGTCGCAGTAAATAGGTGATTTCCAGCCGGATGCCCATGTAAACGGGTTGGCAGGCTGCAGCTTAATCGCTCTGATGTGCAGCAGTTTTTGTGCCAAAAGTTGTTCTAACAAATTCATAATTGCAAGACTTTTTTTTATTTAAAGCGCAAAGATAGGAAAAAGTTATGAGTTAAGAAAGTAATTTTTAAAACCGCAGCAAAAAAATATATCGAGGCAGTGCTGCGGCTCGGTTGCTCTCGGGACGGATTGGTACCGTTACTTGTGTAAACGCAATAGGAAACTTCGGTTTCCTTAACAGGTTTAACTATAAGTTATGCACTATTTTGTTCAATTTTGCACGGATGCGTAGCCACAAATTCATATTGCCTTTGCTAATAACAAGATAGGATGTGGGTATTGCTCCGAATTGATAAAAAAAACGAGCAACTCCGGGCAGCATTGAGCCGCAAAAATCGAATGTTTTGGCATGCTCGGCAACATCCAAAATGGCTTGCCACAGCACTGCTGCGGGTGCGCCGGAATGTCGCAGCGCAGGGTCGCTCCCTGCTGCAATGTAGTAGGCACGGTTGGATTGCCATACGAGAAAAACGGCTGAATATAATTTGCCTTCCGCATCATAAGCACCCCAAATGGCACCTTGGCCGCGTTGTAAGGCTATTTTGATAACTTTTTTCAGCACATTGGGGGCTACTGCGTTCCTGTTTTGTCGCTCATAGACCATCGCGTTCAGTCGCAAAAAGGCATCAACAGGCACCTCCTTTTGGATGGTGATGTTGAATTTTTTATGTGCTTTTTGAATGTTGCGGCGGGTGTTTTCGTGCACATTGCTTAATTGAGCCGACAGTGGCAGGATGTAATTGGTGCGTGTCGTTTGCGTGTAGCCCGCTTGAGAAAACGGCTGGCAATCGGTGAAAGAGGTGTCAAAACCTACCAGAAAACTTGCAGGGGATTGCGAGTCAAGCCCGCAATGACAAGTTAATTGGCGGATAAAATAGTCCGTGATGCCTTGCTGAGTGCTTTTTTCAAACGCCGGATTAAACCAAATTCCCATGCTTTGCGTGAATGGCGGCATTGTGATAACGCCCTTACAAGGTGTATAAATCGGCATTGCAGCCTCAATTTCGCCCTTGTCATTTTCATAAAGCAGCACATCCCACAATTTTGCGCCACACACACAATCAAGCCACCAATCCTGCACATAGAGCGGGATTGTCGGCTCGTTTTGGAGTAAAATCGCGTATTTTTCCCTGCTCGTCATCCACATTTGAACAAAAACGCCGTTTTTGACTCAAATTTTTCCCCCGCCTTTAAAACCGTTGTAGGATACGTTGGCTGGTGGATGCTGTCGGGATAGTGCTGTGTTTCCAAGCAGAACGCCGACCGCTTAGGATAGGTGTGTCCGTTTTTACCTACAAAGCTGCCATTCAACCAGTTACCGGTGTAAAGTTGCACCCCCGGCTCGGTGGAATACACCACCATGGTGATGCCTGTCTTGGGCGAATAGGCTTTTGCTACAAAAAGAGCATCATCTGCTTTGTTTAATTTGGGACGATTTACAATGTAGGTGTGGTCATAGCCAACACCCCAAATCAACTGCTGATTGTCATCACCAATCCGCTCGCCAATCGTGTGTGGCGAGCGAAAATCGAACGGTGTGCCCTCCACTTTTTCGAGATTTCCCAACGGAATTGCCGTGTCATTCGTTGGCAAATAGGTGTCGGCATCGATTTGCAACGTATGGTCACCCACGTAGGGGTCGCCTTCGCCCGACAGATTGAAATAACTGTGATTGGTGAGGTTGAGAATGGTCGTTTGGTCCGTTGTGGCGGTATAATAAATCTCTAAGGCATTTGTTTTTCTCGACAAATGGTAGATAACCGTCACTTTCAGATTGCCCGGATAGCCTTCTTCGCCGTCTTTAGCGAGGTATGTCAACTCAAGTGACTCTTCGGCAAGTTGCTTGGCATCCCAAACGACCGAATTGAAGCCCTTGATGCCACCATGCAACGCATTGGGACCGTTATTGACTGCCAAAGTGTAATCTTTGCCTTCCAACGTGAATTTCCCGTTGGCAATGCGGTTGGCAACGCGCCCGCAAATGGCACCAAAATACGGCTCATTGTCGTCCATATAGTCGTCAATGTTGCTTTTTCCCAGCACCACATCCACTAAATTGCCGTTTTTGTCGGGCACATGAAGCGACACGATTTTGCCGCCCCAATTAGTCACTTCCATTTTCACTCCGCCGGCATTGCTCAGCGTGTATAAACGCACGGGCTTGCCATCCACTGTTTTTTCAAAATCTACTGCTTTCATATTACTGCTACTTTAATAATTATTTTTTTGAGAACTCCCCCGTTGGTCCCCACGCAAGGTGCGTGCGCATCTTCGGGGAAAAAGATGCAAAATTGCCCCGGCTGCAACGTGAAATAGGTGGTGGGGGCATCACCATAAAATATGATATCTTTTGCCGCATCAAACGGTTTTAAGACTTTGGTGCATTGATTGCGGTCTTTCCACCCGTAATTTTCCGCACCCGTGATTGGCACCTGAATGTCCACATAGTGGTGATGACACTCTAATTTGGCATTCCCTTTATCTTTCAGCGGGCTGTCGCTGACATTCACAAGTAAGACTCCGGGTTCCAAAACCAATTTTTCGTTTTCCAAGAGCATCAAATCTTCCGATTTAAGCCACTCAAACGCCTTTTTAAATCGTGGATTCAGTAGCTCATAACGCTCTGACTCCTTCAATGTAGCAAGTATCATAATTCTTATGTTGTAAATGAAAGTGCAAAGTTACAAAAAAACTGTCATCACACACAAGTGCAAGATAACAGTTTTCTTGTCTGTGGAAAATTAACCTTTTACGATTGCCCCTGACGGACAAACATCCGCACAAGCTCCACATTCTGAACACGTTGAAGGGTCAATTTTGTAAATGTCCCCTTCGCTGATTGCACTTACCGGACACTCATCAATACAAGTGCCGCAAGCGATACAATCATCTGTAATTACATAAGCCATTTTTATATAGTTTTAAAATTCGTGCTGCAAAGATAATACGTTTTTTTTAATTATCCTCCATTTTTTGAATAATTAATTCATTTTTTTCAACATTTTCTTCTTTTTCAAAACTCTGCGACAAAACATCGCGGTAAAAAATCAATATCGCAACGATACCAACGCTGATACTCGCATCGGCAATGTTAAAAATGTAGCGAAAAAAAACAAAATCATCTCCCCCAAACCACGGCACCCATGATGGATAATGCCCTTCAATTAGCGGGAAATAGAACATATCAACCACTTTTCCGTTGAGCCAAGAAGTGTAACCGCCATCGGGCGGAAACAGCGAGGCAACATGAGCGGGCGTACTCTCATCGAAAATCACCCCGTAAGCCACGCAGTCGATGCAATTGCCAATCGCACCCGCCAGCACCAAAGATACACACACGATGTAGCCCGTCGAAAAATTGCGTTTGACCAACTGAGTGAGGTAATAAATCACTGCCCCGGACGCTATGATACGGAAAATCGTGATAAAAATTTTGTTCATAACATCGATGCCCATCGCAATTCCGGGGTTTTCCACAAAGCGAATGATAAACCAATCGAAAATCCGAATATCCTCATACAGAGCCAGATGCGTCTTAATCCAAATTTTTAACACTTGGTCAAGCACCAAAATCAACACCACACCGGTAGCAGCCCAAAGTCCCTTGTTTTTATACCACATAGCTATTTTTTCCCTTGTTTTGCTTCGATACTCAAAGTGGCATGCGGCACAGCACGCAGACGTTCCTTAGGAATCAGCATACCTGTTTCGCGACAAATCCCGTAGGTTTTGGTTTCGATGCGCACCAAAGCCGCCTGCAAATTCTGAATAAACTTCATTTGCCGTTGCGCCATCCGCCCGGCTTCCTCCTTGTTAAGCGTTGCCGCCCCCTCTTCCAGCACCTTGAACGTGGGGGAAGTGTCGGCAACATCATTGCCATCGGTGTTAGAAACCGAAGCCTTCAGCAAGTCGTAGTCCCGCCGAGCCGCTTCCAACTTCTCATTGATAATAGCACGAAACTCCTGCAATTCCGCATCGCTATATTGCGTTTTTCCGTTTGTCTCCATAATTCTATTTTATTTTAATTTATAATTTTATTTTCAATCATATAAAACTCGTTTGTAATGTAATCTGCCAATGTTTTTTCATCGGGCAATTCCACCAAATATTTTTGGACAAAAATATTTTCGTCCATCCCGGCAGTTGCATATTTGACTTGCGTATTTCCTTTTTCCGAACAAAGCAGAATGCCCACAGGCGGATTGTCGCCGGGTGTAACCTCCTCATGCTTAAAATAATTCAGATACATATTCAGTTGTGAGGCATACTCATGACGAAACTTATCCAATTTAAGTTCAACAATCACGTGACATTTAAGCACTCGGTGGTAAAACAGCAAATCCACAAAAAAATAATCATCATCAATCAATATCCGCTTTTGTCGGGCTTCAAAACAAAAACCGTGCCCCATCTCCAACAAAAATGCCTGCAAATTATCCAAAATAGCCTGCTCCAAATCACCCTCCGTAACCAAAGCACGTTCACTCAAATTCAAAAATTCCACAGCCACAGGCGTATTAAGAACATCTTCGGGGCGCAATTTCACAGCCTCCTGATTTGCCAAAGCCGAAAGCGCTTTCTTATTTTTAGATAAACCGCTACGTTCGTAATAAAGTGTGTTTATCTGACGTTCAAGTTCTCTCGTTGACCAAGTGCCTTTTATCGTCTCTAATTCGTAAAATGCTCGCTTCAGAGGGTTGTCGATTTTTGAAATTTGCAATAAATGCGTATAAGGTATTCGCTTGATTAACAAGGCGGGAGGGCATCCTTTGAATTCGGCGGGCACTGCCCGCCGAATTGCAATTTCAGATTCGCCGGTCACTGACCGGTGAATTGCAATTTCAGATTCACCGGTCACTGACCGGTGAATTGCGATTTCAGATTCACCGGTCACTGTCCGGTGAATTGCAATTTCAGATTCGCCGACCACTGGTCGGCGAATTGATAACTCGCTGTTAGACAGCGATAAACGGTCAATTATCTCCGGTGAAAAATGATGAAAAATCTCCGTGCCGATTTGCGGATAAACGGAGTAAAAACGGCGGTATTCAGTAAATCGTTGTGCATTTAGCCCTCTCGTATTCAACTGCTTTTCCAAGTTTTTCAGCAAATTGGAGCCATATTGCGCGCGGTCTTCGCCGTTTTGTTCAAACTCCACAATGTAGTAGCCTATCAACCAGTTGCGAAGTGTCAAACCGGTGTTAATGGCGTGAGCTACAGACGCTTGCAAGGTCGTTTGTACCGATTGTATTTGTGTGACTAAAGCGGGAAAATCCATGTTTGTTTATGCTTTTTCAATTTTTACTAATAACTTGAACTCATCAAAATCCAACTCGACACCCTCCGTCAAGTTGCTCAATATCACGCTGTTGGCAAGCACTTGACCTGCGATATAGTCTTTGTAGGCTTCCACGGCGGCGGTGATGCGGTCGTCGCGCTGGATTTCTACGCGGATGCGGTCGGTGATTTCGTAGCCGTTGGATTTGCGGATGTTTTGTATCCGGTTGACCAATTCGCGGGCGATGCCTTCCCGCTCCAAAGCCTCTGTAAGGGTGATGTCGAGGGCAACAATCAGCCGTCCGTCGTTGGCAACCAGCCAGCCGGGGATGTCTTCGGAGAGGATTTCCACATCGTCGGTCGTGATGCGTACCATTTCGCCCGCCACCGAAATTTCCAAACAGGTGTCTTTTTCCAATTGGTTGATTTGGGCTTGCGGCAGGGCGGCGATGGCGGCGGCCACATCTTTCATTATCTTGCCGTAGCGCGGTCCCAATTTCTTGAAATCGACCTTTATTTTTTTGACCAGAATGCCCGCATCGCTGTCCACATATTTGATTTCTTTCACATTGACTTCGCCCAAAATCAGCGTTTGCACGGCTTCAATGGCTGCTTTGTGGTGCGCGTCCAGCACCGGCACCATGATGGACGACAGCGGTTGGCGCACCTTGATATTGACCTTTCGGCGCAATGCCAGCACCATCGACGAAATATCCTGCGCAATTTGCATCCGCTCTTCCAAGTCCTTGTCAATCAGTAAATTATTCACTTTTGGGAAGTCCGCCAAATGCACCGATTCAGCCGTTCCCAACAAATCCAAATACAACTTATCCGCATAAAACGGCGCGATGGGTGCTATCAGTTGCGCCACCGTTTTGAGGCAAGTGTAGAGCGTTTGATATGCCGAGAGTTTGTCGTCGCTCATACCGCCTCCCCAGTAGCGTTTGCGATTGAGGCGGACGTACCAATTGCTGAGGTGGTCGTTGACAAAATCGTTGATGGCGCGACCAGCCTTTGTTGGCTCGTAGGTGGCATAATATTCGTCCACATCCTGCACCAGCGTGTTCAGCAGCGACAATATCCAGCGGTCGATTTCGGGGCGTTTTTCAAACGGCACGTCTTTTTCCGAGCCATCGAAATTATCGACATTGGCATACAGCGCAAAAAACGAGTATGTGTTGTATAAGGTGCCAAAAAATTTGCCGCGCACGTCCTCAATGCCCTTGTCGTCGAATTTTAGATTGTCCCACGGACTGGCATTCGTAATCATATACCATCGTAGCGGGTCGGAGCCGTGTCGGGCAATCGTTTCAAACGGATTGACGGCATTGCCCAAGCGTTTGGACATCTTATTGCCGTTTTTGTCGAGCACCAAGCCCGTTGAAACCACGTTTTTGAATGCGACCGAACTTTTGACCATCGTGCTGATGGCGTGTAGCGTGAAAAACCAGCCGCGCGTTTGGTCAACGCCCTCGGAAATGAAGTCGGCGGGATAGTTTCCACTATTGGCAGGGGATTGCGGGTCAAGCCCGCAATGACGGTCGATAATGTCCTTATTTTCAAACGGATAGTGCACCTGCGCAAAGGGCATCGCACCTGAATCAAACCACACGTCAATGAGGTCTGTTTCGCGTTTCATCGGCTTGCTGCTTGCCGACACGAGAATAATATCGTCCACGTATGGACGGTGCAAATCAATGTTTTGCACCGCATAATTTGCAGCGGTAAACACGTTCGGTTGGAAATTTTTGTACGGATTTTCCTTCATCACGCCTGCTGCAACGGCTTTGTTGATTTCGTCGATGAGTTCGGCGACCGAGCCGATGCACTTTTCTTCCGCGCCATCCTCCGTGCGCCATATTGGTAGCGGCGTGCCCCAGTAGCGGCTGCGGCTGAGATTCCAGTCGTTGAGATTTTCCAGCCACTTGCCGAAACGCCCCGAGCCTGTCGATTGCGGCTTCCAGTTGATGGTGTCGTTGAGTGCCATCATCTGCTCTTTCACGGCTGTGGAGCGGACAAACCAACTGTCGAGCGGGTAGTAAAGCACCGGTTTGTCCGTCCGCCAGCAATGCGGATAGTTGTGCGTATGTTTCTCGATTTTGAACGCGCGGTTTTGCTGTTTCAACATCACGCAAATGTCGATGTCGAGCGTCGCATCGGCATCCGTCAGACTATCGTCGTAAGCATTTTTGACAAACCGCCCCGCATATTCGCCATACAGCGGCACGTTCAGATGCGTTTTTACAAAATCTATGTCCAAATCGTCCAGATTGAAGAATTTGCCGGTCAAATCGACCATCGGGCGGCGGTTGCCGTCCTTATCCACCAGCATCAGCGGCGGCACGCCGTTTGCCTTTGCCACGCGGTCGTCATCGGCACCAAAAGTGGGGGCGATGTGCACAATTCCCGTGCCGTCTTCGGTCGTCACAAAGTCGCCTGTGATAACGCGAAAAGCCCCTTTTCCCGGATTCACCCACGGAATCAACTGCTCATATTCCATCCCCGCCAATTCCTCGCCTTTCCACGAGCCAACGATTTCGGGCACTTCCTTGAAATACGCGGGCAATAAATCTTTCGCCAGCACGGCGGCCATCGGCTGATTGGTGTAGGGATTGTTCGTTTTAACGGCGACGTATTCGATATTCGGACCCACGCAAAGTGCTGTGTTTGAGGGCAATGTCCACGGCGTGGTCGTCCACGCGAGGAAAAACGCTTCGCCCGCACCTGCCATTTTGGGCAGCGGATTGAGAATTTTGAACTGCGCCGTGCAGGTCGTATCTTTCACGTCGCGATAGCAGCCGGGCTGATTCAATTCGTGGGAACTCAAGCCCGTGCCCGCTGCGGGCGAATAGGGCTGAATGGTGTAGCCTTTATACAGTAATCCTTTGTTATACAGTTCTTTAAGCAGCCACCAGAGCGTTTCGATGTAGCGGTTGTCGCAGGTGATGTAGGGGTCGCTCATATCCACCCAGTAGCCCATTTTTTGCGTCAGGTCTTCCCATTCCTTGGTGTATTTCATCACGTCTTTGCGGCAGGCGGCGTTGTATTCTTCGACGGATATTTTTTTGCCGATGTCCTCTTTGGTGATGCCGAGCGACTTTTCTACGCCCAGTTCGACCGGCAATCCGTGCGTGTCCCAGCCCGCTTTGCGGTTTACCAAGAAGCCCTTCATCGTCTTGTAGCGACAAAAAATGTCCTTGATGCTGCGTGCCATCACGTGGTGGATGCCGGGCATACCGTTAGCCGATGGCGGTCCCTCGTAAAACACAAAAGCAGGGGCGTTCTCCCTGATTTTCAAACTTTTGTGGAAGACATCCATCTCTTCCCAACGTTTCAAAATCTCCTGATTGACGTTGGCTAAATCAAGCTTATTATATTCGGAAAATTTCTTTGCCATAGCACATCTCCAATTGAAGCCGCAAAGGTACAACTTTTTTTGACATCATCACTCCCGCGTGAATGCCTTCACCGAAGTTGCGGCTTTGACCTCCTCCGTAGTGATGGGCAGCCGCTGTTCAGAAACCAGCCGACAACCCGTGTCGGTAATGAGAATGTCGTCTTCCAAACGGATGCCGCCAAAGTCGAGGTAGCTTTTCAGTGCGCTGAAATTGATAAATTCCGTGTTTATTTTTTCTTTTTCCCACTTGGCAATCAGCTGGGGGACGAAGTAGATGCCCGGCTCTACGGTCAGGACGTGCCCCACTCCCAGGCGTTTGCCAAAGCGCAGACTTTTGTAGCCAAAGAGCGTGTCGCGCGTTGTTTCGTCATCGTAGCCGACCAATGTTTCGCCCAAATTTTCCATGTCGTGCACGTCCAAACCCATGGCGTGACCCAATCCGTGGGGCATAAAGAGGGCAGGTGCACCGGCATTGAGAGCCGCTTCGGTGTCGCCTTTGGTCAGCCCCAAATCGCGCAATCCCTCGAAAATTATTTTGTAGGCATTGCGGTGTACCGATTTGTAGGTAATACCCGGTTTTGCCATCGCAATCGATTCGTTATTTGCCTTTAACACAATGTCATACACCTCTTTTTGCTTTTGCGAATAATCGCCATCGACAGCTGTGGTGCGCGTGAAATCGGAGGCGTAATGGTTCAGATTTTCACACCCCGCATCGCAGAGCATCAGTCGTCCGGACTGCAAAATGCCGCTGTGGTCGTGGTTGTGGAGAGTTTGACCGTCCATCGAGAGGATGGTTGCAAACGATGTGCCGCAGCCGTAAGCGGTTGCAAGACCTTCCAGCAGCCCGGCGATTGTTCGCTCTTTAGTCCCCTTGTGGCACCTGCACATCGCCAGCAGGTGCATTGAATAGCCGATTGCACCCGCATTTTCCAATTCTGCAATTTCCTCTGCCGACTTGATGAGGCGCATTTTGATGACTGCTTTTGTCAATTTTTCCGACCAATTTTGGGTGATTTCAGCCGGTGTTTTTCCGAGCAATTCGCTCAATAGCAATAAATTACGATGGCGATACGGTTTCAAATAGTGTAGCGACTGGGCGTGCCCCGTTTCCACAGCGTTTACAATGCGCTTCAAATCCGCTGCCGGAAGCACCGAAGAGATGCCCACTTCGGCGGCACGGTCTTTCAGCGAAGGCAAATTGCCCATCCAGATGATGTCGTCCATCGTCAACTCATCGCCAAACAGATATTCCTTGTCGTTGTCGATGTCCAACACGTATGCCAAATCGGGCGTATCCAGCCCAATATAGTATATAAACGTGCTGTCTTGCCGAAAAGCATAAGCGTTATCGGCATAATTTTTCGCCGCCTCGCCATTGCCAAGCAACACAATTTTCCCCGAGCCAACCATTTTTTTCAGTTCCGCCCGCCGCTGCACATAAATCTCTTTTGCAAACATGGTGTTTGTCTTTTTAATTTTCTGCAAAGGTAAGAAAATTAGCCGGAAATACCTGTTATTCTTTGGGATTACGCCCATATTCATTCTCGCCGCGTTCGCTATCCGTTAGCAAGAGAATTAACAGCCAAATGCCTCCGATGATTGGCACAAGGGCTATCCAATACCACCAGCCACTTTTGCCGATGTCGTGCAATCGCCGCACTTCTACGGCTATTGAGGGGATGAAGGAAACAAGAAAAAATACGCCCAATATGCCAAAAAGAATTGCGCCTGTGTCATCCCCTGAAGCCATCATTCCAAGTCCTGCCATGTACAAAACGAAAAGAATCAGCCCATTAACCAGAGAAAATAGCCAATACTCTTTTCTTCTTGCTCTCCCGCTAAAATCGGCGTACTGTTTCCACGCTTTGGCATACCAATTAGTGGTAGTCGGTGGCTCACTGCCTCGGTCGGGAGGCGAATAGGGCGTACTTTGATGTTCTGCAAAATAATTTCGCCATGGCAAAGTCGTATCCCCAATCACAATGCTGTCGTTGGGATTGAGCGACACTGCTCCGGTCACTTTTCTGCCGTTTACAAACGTTCCGTTGGTGGAGCCAACGTCAGTCAAACGAAAATTGCCATAATCATCTTGAATGATTTGCAAATGGGTTCTCGACACTTTCTCATCGCTTACCACGATGTCGTTTTGCGCGCTGCGCCCGATTGTTATTGTTTTCATATTATTTTATTTTATTGTTAGAAAAATTCCATCCCGACACGCCATTTTTCTTTATCATCAAGATGAAAAACAATGCAATATTCAAATATACTGTTAATCCAAAGTATGCTTCTCCGTAGCCAACTAATATTTGAATAATAGTGGAAATTATAAATATAGTCACTCCAAATTTAGTTTTTCGCAATAATAATAATATTGATGCGAGAATATTGATTATCGGTACAATAACTGCAACAATAACATAAACATCAGCATCAGCTAAAAAAGGAATAATATTTATAAGAAGTGCAATGAGAAGTATAACATTTCCAAGAATTATCAAACTCAACCAAAACGTAATAAAGCCGTGATATTCAAGTTTATTTTCTCTGATAGGAACCACCGCTTCAGGCTGAGGGCTTGGTATCGATACCGTTGGTCTATTCAACTTTTCTCCTTTAAAATGTTTTTCGCAAATTTCCACAATATCGTCCGCTTTAGGCCTATCCCAAGGCTCTTTTGCTAAACATTTGTAAACCAACTCTTTGAGTGCGTCAGAACACGATGCTTTAATATTGGGTATTTCCGCCCCGCTTTTTTGAATCAAACCGCCATGCTCGCCAAAGGGCACATTGCCGGTTAGAAGTTCAAATACAGATGCGCCTAATGCCCATATATCGCCGGCTTTGATGGGGAGAGGGTCTTTGCCAAACCGCTCCGGAGCCATATACGCCAGCGTTCCGGCACCGGTATTGTCGGAAACACTTCGGCGCAACGTGCTCCGTGCTTTGGTGCTTATGCCAAAATCTGTAACTAAAAACACACCTTTGCTGTTCAACAAAATATTGTCGGGCTTAATATCTTGATGAATTACAGGCGTTTCTTGCGAGTGGAGATACTCTAACCCGGCTGCCACATCGTGCAAAAAATGCCATGCTTGCTCTTCCGTGATTTCGCCAACAAACTTTTTTGCCGACCCTTGTTCGCAAAACGGCATAAGGAGATACGGTCGGTTGTCGCACTCATCGAAATGGGATGGGCGCAACAAATTGGTGTGGTTGAGATTAGACACAATTTTAAATTCTTGTCTAAACAACGCTGTCCCGCCTGTGTCTAACCCCGTGCCCGGCGCATAGATTTTCAACGCCGCCTGTGCATCATCGAGTTTAGTGTCCTCAACCAGCCAGACTTCCGAGAAGCCTCCTCGCCCCAACAGGCGTATCAGGCGATATCTGTTGTCGAATACTGTGTTTTCTGTGTGTTGCATTTTTATTTTTTATTATCTTTATCATCATTCACTACGGGTGTTATCCTACCTTTCTGCGGATTATTGACCCCACTACTTTTCTCCACTTTTTTAGCCTGTTTCTTTTTTGTTACATTTTTATCCTCTGTCTGTGGCTGTTTATCAACTTCTGTTTTATCCTCTCCCGTGTTTGTTGTATCTATAGCCTCTGTCTGTGGCTGTGTCTGTCTACCAACCTCTTTTTCAACAGAATCCGGTTTTTCATGATGAGTAGAATCCGGCACATTTTCCTGATTTTCATCTGTGTTTTGGATACAACAATGCCTTCCAAAATAACCACCCACCAAGAGCAAAAGAACAAAAACCACCAAACACACAATACCACCGCGCTTTTTCTTAGCTGCTTTTTTCGGTTTCTTCTCCGCTTTATCGCCGCCTGATACAATCTGGGACAGTGTGAATGTCACATTATCTGTCCAGCCCGTTTGTTCGGAGGCTTGCAACAGGGCATCGCGACATGCTCCCATATCATTTGTGTTTTCTGCGATAACAGCTTCTATTTCAGCGTCTTGCATGATGCCGCATAAGCCGTCGCTGCATAGGAGGATGATGTCGTTGGTGCAGAGCGGGAATGCCTTGGTGTCGGGTTGGGCTTCTTGGCGGATGTCGCCGAGGCTGCGGGTTATGATGTTGCTGTGGGGGTGTTCCATTGCCAGTTCGGGCGTTAGTTTGCCTGCATCTACCAATTCTTGGACGTAGGAATGGTCGTGTGAGAGGCGTTCTATGCCGTTTGCGGGGTTGTAGCGGTAGGCTCGGCTGTCGCCGCACCAGCCTGCATACACCTGTTGGTCGAGTAGCCATGCCAACACGATGGTGCTGCCCATGCCCTCTTTTTCGGGGTCTAAGCGGGCTTTTTCCTTGATTTTTTTGTCGGCGGCGATGATTGTTTTTTTGATGTAGCGCAAAATGCTTTCAGTGCTTTTGACTACCTCGTCCGTCAGTTTTTCGGGCGCAAACCACTCTTTCACTGTTTCTACGGCAACGGCAGAGGCGACTTCGCCCGCGTTCATGCCGCCCATGCCATCGCACACCACCATGAGTGCGCCTTTTTCGCCCAAAGCGAGGGTTTCGTTGGTAACAAACGCCCACTCTTGCGCCGCGATGTTTTTGCTTACTACGAAGCAGTCTTCATTGTTTGGGCGACCTGCAGCATCGCTCCAAGCAGCCATTCTAAATTTTATACTCATTTTTTTATTTTTTTAGTCGTTTTAATTGGTGTCAATCCACCTTTCCCCTTTTTGTCATTGCGGGCTTGACCCGCAACCTCCTGAACATTCGCCTCACTTTCGCCCAAGCGCACAACCCGCCAATCGCCCTCTTGCCGGTGGGCGATGCCGCCAAGATAGAACGAAATTTTGCCGATACCTTCTGTTTTGGGCACAATGTAGATGCCTCCCACCACTGTTTTAGTCGTAGTGGGCGCATCAATTTTGTAAGTATTTTCACCCGCTTCAAATTTCAATTCGTTGCGATAAATCAACAGCGACAAAGCCCCGGCAGTGATTTTGTCTAACGAATCGGCACTCACCACCCATACCAGCCAACCCGCTTTTGCCCCATCGGAATTATCTGCCGCAAATCCCTCGTTGGCAAATAGCGAATCGGTAACAAACTGAAAATTTGAACTCCCAACACCCTCCGACGGAAGCCGAAAACTGACTTTTCGGAACGTGGTATCCGACAACCGGTAACAGTCTGTCTGCGAAATAACAGGCGTGTATTGCTTGCTGTCGCGATATTCATCGAATTTGGGGTCGTATAGCCACGGTGTCACGGCTTGCGCATCCAAATAATAGCCGTCCACAACTTTCACACCCAGCGAATAGGTTGTGCCAAACTGTGGCAGATTGTTCCAACCGTAACTCGTAACCGAATCGCGCAACTGATAACTCTGACGGACAACAAAAAGCCCATCCCGCACAGCCTCCTCAATCAACTGCTGATTGCCCGAACTGAGCGACCGCAAAGCAAATTGCGCATCCAAAGGCTGCACAACAGCCAAACACACCATCAAAAATAACACAAAACGTTTCATAATTCTTAATTTTTAATTCTTAATTTTTAATTTGTGAAATAGGCACAGCATGGTCATAAGAACTCCCTCGCGACACAATACCAACCACAACCAACTTGCCGCCCCGCAATGCAAAAACGGGACCGCCCGAATTGCCATGATTGACACCCGAAGAGGTCATGATGCAACCCGCATTATCCAAACCATCACGCGAAACCGACATTTTGTTGTAGATAGGCTCCACCAATGCCTTGCCGTCATTGACGCCATAGCCATCCGGAAAGCCCAAAATGTGGATTTCTTCGCCCGTGCGCAACGATGTAGAAGCCTCATAATCAGCATTCAACGATGAAGACTGAGAAACACGCGCCACCGCCCAATCGTGCGCAAGCATGCTTGGCGAGCCTATCGTTTTCTCCTTGAAAGCGTTCGGAAAAGCAAATTGGAAGTGAATGGGCTGATTATTTTCGTCAACGCCAATCTGCTTGATAACATCGCTACTGCGGTTGATTTTAAAATCAGCACTCTTTAAGGTAAATTGCAGCCCGCTTTTGTTGTAAGCCCGCACCTCCGAATAGACTTTATATTCAGTCGAGTAGGTGGTTGCATTGGCATTGGCACGGACGGATTCTTCTGACATATCAAATAGCCACGTTTCCACGCAATGGCGAGCCGTCACAAAAGTGCCGTCTTGAAGCACAAAACCTGTGCCATAAGAGGTTGCCAATTTTTGCGTCCCTGCGTTATCCTGCATAAATGCACGTGTTTCAATGAAATAAATATCCTTTTTAACCGCCGCAATCAAGTTGTGGATTGCAGGTGGTGGCGGAACCGGTTTGGGGAGATTTGCCACTCGGATAGAATCTTGCACCCGCTTGTCTTCTGTGTCTTTCACCATTTTTTTCAGCGATTTATTCTCTTCAATCACTTTTGTAAGTCCGATTTGAGTCTCGCCTATAATGCTCTGCTGATGCAAAATAGCATAACCGCCACCGCCGATTGCCAGCAGCAGGAATAGCGAAAGCAGCGTTACAGCCTGCTTATAGGGGCGAAGTGCCTGTTTGCCAAACAAACTCAAACGGTGCGTGAAGCCCAAAGTCCCTGTAGTTTTGCCCGCCGGAATGAGAAAACCCAGTTTGGGACCGCCGGTGGACAACTGAATTTCATCGCCATTTTGCAAATACCATTCGCGCTTGACCGGATTGCCATTCAAAAACGTGGGATTGGTCGCCGACAACTGCACAAGTTTCCACTTGTCGCCGTCTTTCTCAATCGCCGCATGTCGCCGACTGACGGTCTTAAACGACTCATCGAAGCGCACCTGACA
Organism: Candidatus Symbiothrix dinenymphae; assembly: GCA_001417715.1. Classification (GTDB taxonomy): domain Bacteria; phylum Bacteroidota; class Bacteroidia; order Bacteroidales; family Azobacteroidaceae; genus Azobacteroides; species Azobacteroides dinenymphae. The sequence goes on along the minus strand of BBRT01000001.1, from coordinate 11,413 downwards.
CTTAGGGTCGCGCCCAATTTCAACCTGGTCAACAATAATCTCCTGATTGTCGCCCACACGGTGGTATTTGGAACTGATTTTGTGCTCCAAAATGTAATACTGCCTGCCCCCGCCGCCGAAGACAGAGCCTAATCCGGCACCCACTGAGCCGGATAATGTGCGTTTGTACGTTTGTGCTTGTTGCATATCTTTTATGTTTTTAATTGTTTTAATGTTTCAAAAATGGGTTGCAATTTCTTGCTAATCACTGTCATAACGGTCTCAAAACTCAAATCGTCATCCTGTTTTATCTTGCGTAGAAAATTTCGCCATTGGGTTGTACGGTTTTTCTCTGTGGAAAATTCATCGGTAAACAGCGGATGATTATTTTGATAACCCGTTTTGCGATTTTGAAATGTTGCTCTTATGGCTGCACCCAATACATTATCGTCTATTTTTTGCGTTGTGAAAATTTTATATACATCATAAAAATCCTTGTAACGGCTGTTTGTATCCGACCGCTCAATCATTGCATGAAATTTTTCTGCTACTATGGTTTCGAGCGAATAGACAAGAATTTCGGGTGTCGGCAGTTCGTCAAAAAACACAGGATAACGCAAATTTTGGGGTGCAGGTGTTATCACATCGCCAAAACCAATGTCAATTTGCATCGCTTGTTTGAAAGTATCCAGCAATGCAACAAAAGAAACCCTGATACCAGCATATAACTTATTACCTGTAAGTTCTTTTGCCTCAATAGAGGCTATTTCAAAAACAATACCATCTTCATTACACTTGATTGAAAGAATTTCGGTAAACGCCTTTTTGATAAATACAATTTCATTTGAAAGATTTATCCCCAAAAAGTCAATATCCAACGTTGGACGAGGCATATCTTTTGCAAGTGCATAAAGTAGAGTGCCGCCTTTCAAACAAAACCTGTCCTTGAACTTGCTGACAGACAAGCGATACAATACTCTCTCAAATAAATATCTAACAGTCAGTTGCTGATTGTTCAGATTTTCTTTTTGCGCAATATTCAAAAGCCGCGCTTTAATTGATTTTGCTATTTCTTTTGTCATAGTTCTACTTCCAAATAAGTTCTCAAAATCTTTTCTATTCTCAGTTGTCGGGCATAACTCACCAATTTAGTGAGGTTGCGGTCTTGTCGGTGCAAGTAATTTTTCAACACTTCGGCGGCAATATCAATTCCTGTTTTATTGCGAAACTTCACCGCATCGCATACTGATTTTTCAATGTCGTAAATTTTTATCACGATACCATCTTTCGTGTATGTGGAAATGCCCAAATCATATTGATTTTTCTGCCAATAATGCAACTTAATTGGCGGATAGTCCGGCAACACTATTTTTCGCTTCTTCTCAATGGCAATATAGTAAGAATGAGGAATTGTTGTTGTAAGTTCATAGTGAAACCATGCCGAAAACAGACACAAAACGCCGTCAGGGATTATGTTTGAAACATCTGTAAGTTGGTCTGCATCATAATCACTCAAACGATAAAGCCCTCTCTTGACTTTATATACCAAGTTTTCATTCAACATTTTAGCCAAATTGCGCCATTGCGTTCTGCTTATAATGTCTTTTGATTTCAGAAAACCTGAATTTTCATTAAATATGTTTATCAAATCATTCATTCTTTTTTTTGGCACAAAGTTACGGCTTTTATTTGAATTAGCCGTAGTTTTGTGCCATTTGCTTTTCATTTTCGGGTACAAAATCACTGCTTTTATTGAAATAAGCAGTTGTTTTGACCCCATTTTTGGCACAAAGTTACGGTATTTGTGGATAAGTACCGTGTTTTTGTGCCATATTCCATTCTCATTTTCGGGCACAAAATCACCGCTCTTTTGAAAATTAGCGGTTGTTTTGACCCCATTTTTCATCCCATTAGGGATGAATCGCTCGGTAGAAACAGCAACCACACGCCCCAAACCCGCATCCCGTAGGGATGCGACCGCTATCGCACCGGTTGCATTCCTACGGAATGCAGGGGTTAGGGGAATGTTGCTCTTTCTACCGAGCGAGCCATTCCTAACGGAATGGCGTAGAAATTGCCTGCCGCCACCGCCGAAGGCGGAGCCTAATAGTGGTCTTTTATATATTTCTGTTTGTTGCATGTTTTACTTTTTAATATTCAATATCTGCTTTACAATACTGTTTAGATCCATAAGTTGCTTTTCATACATCTCAGTAATTTTAACAACAGATTCTTTTATGTATTCTCTTTCCAATTTCAAATTCTTAATATTATTCAAAGATTCTGTTATGGAAACACGAAGCGGTTTTATTCTTTCATCATATCGTAAGTTAGTGAAAATATGGGTAAGGAGTGGTAGAAAAAACTCTTTTTCAAGAAGGAAGGGATTAAATTTACTATCCTCTTGGGCCATTATATATTTAGAATATAGGTCTGCCATCGGTTTGTAATTTGGCAAATTATAACAATCTTCACCACATTTTTTTTCAACAAGATTAAAGTAATCAGCCAAAGGCTCATTAAATTTTTGCAAATTTATAGTATATTCATCTGTTTTTGTCATGAATTTTTCGAATTTTTCTCTTAATTTGGAATGTAGCTCTGATAAACTACTAATGAATCCATTTGTCTTATTTGAAATTTTCACAATCTCTTTGAAATCGTTGTTTTTATTGTTCCTCTCAATGAATGACAACAAATCATTTTTATCCAATGATTTAAATACATCTCCATTTAAAAATGGATAGATACTTGGTGGAGGTATCTGAAAATCATCATCAGTAAATGTTCCTAAAAATTGATTGAGGGCTTTTATTTGGTGATTAATTGGTTCTTCTAAACTGCGCAATTCGGCGACCCATCTATTACCAGATTTTTTTATACGTCTTTTATCATTAATTTTATGGCAATATTCGTTCCATAACGAACCCAAAATAAGTGTTATTATTGGAAAAATATAGTTGAGAATATCACAAATTTTCTTTTCTTTAACCATTATTATTTTTGTTGTATCACTAATAGGAATAGCTTGCTCTTCATTTTCTGATAAATATCCATTTATAATATCCAAAATCAAATCAACTTTACTTTCTTTTTTTACAACACCAAATATATTTGGCATTGCCCCCTTTTTCCAGTACAAGCTATCCATACCTATCGCTTGTTCAGCAGCACAAGTGTTTATATTTGATGTTTGTCCTAACGAAAATGTTGAATACAGCAAAGATAAACTAAATATTGTCCTTTTCATTTTTTTATAGTTTTAATTTATTGGTCAGCGAATATCCAATACAAAACACTGCAATGAGGGAAATTATCATTATTACACCGTCTTCTATAATAGATATGCTGTCATTTATTAGCCCAAGAAATACACATAGATTCGCTATCCCCACGTACAGCAGGGATCCACAGAACGCAAAAAGACAGCCATTTTGCATCTTAACTTTAGTCGGTCTTGGACGCTCATCTTTAATCACGATGCGTTCAACGCAGTAGTCGTCAACCCGAGTGATACTTTTAGCATGTAACTCAACTTCAATATCATGCCAAAAATTAATTTCTATGTCAATACTCCCTTCTCTGGATAAATTATATCGCTTAAATAAAGTACGCGAGCATTTACCTGTCTTATCCAAAAATTCAAGCCAAACATAAGATAAGTTTGATGTTTTCCATGAAAAAGTAACCATAATAGGTCCTGCCGATGTATTAGCATTTATGGAAGATTTAAAAAAATCAATTTTTCCTTTACCTTTTGGCTCATCAACCTTTCGTTGAGTTTTCCGTTCTATTTCCGGCTTTGGCTTTGGTTTAGGCTTTGCAGCACCATCCACCTTTTCCCCTCTAAACCACTTATCCGCCATCCCCACAATATCACCCGCAGTAGGTCTATCCCATGTTTCTTTAGATAAGCATTTGTAAACCAACTCTTTCAGCGGTGCAGAATACGATGTTTGAATACGGGGTATTGCGGCACCTGCTTTCTGAAACAATCCGCCTTGCTCGAATGGCACATCTCCCGTTATTAGTTCAAACACGGATACGCCTAATGCCCACACATCGCTGGCTCTGATGGGGCGATTATCTTCACTAAACCGTTCCGGCGGCATATACGCCACTGTCCCGGCATTGGCGTTGGTGACACTTCGGCGCAACGTGCTCCGTGCTTTGGTGCTGATGCCAAAATCGGTGATTAAAAACACGCCTTTGCTGTTTAGCAAGATATTGTCTGGTTTAATGTCCTGGTGAATCACGGGCGGCTCTTGCGAATGAAGATACTCCAATCCGGCCGCCACATCGTGCAAAAAATGCCATGCTTGCGCCTCCGTGATGCTGCCCACAAACTGTTTTGCCGAGCCTTTTTCGCAATATGGCATCAGCAAATAGGGCTGATTGTCATAGACATCGAAATGCGTTGGGCGCAGCAAATTGGTGTGGTTGAGGTCAAACACCAATGCAAATTCCTGACTAAACAGTTTTGTCCCACTCGTGTCCAAGCCCGTGCCCGGCGCATAGATTTTCAACGCCGCCTGCGCACCATCGATTTTAGTGTCTTCCACCAGCCAGACTTCCGAGAAGCCCCCGCGACCCAACAGCCGTATCAAGCGATATCTGTTGTCAAATACTGTATTTTCTGTGTGTTGCATACTTTTACGCTAAATTTGTTTTTAATAGTGAACTAATTTATCCCAATCACTTGTATAGTTTTCATCATTATGGGCAATCTTTATCCATCCACTACGTCCGGAAGACGTTTTAATTTTAGCAATGAGAATGTGATTCCCTTTGCTTTGAACTACAATTCCTTCAATTGGATTACAACTATCATAAGGCGATCTGTTCACTTTGCTTGCATCTTTAGCATCATATCTGAATCCTGCATAGCGGACTTGTCCGTTATGTAATACATGATAATATCCTTCTCCTACATAAAACAGAGGTTTAATTATGTCCCCTACATGAAACATTGAGGGACAATCAGGAAAATCATTAGGATAAATTTTGGTTATTCTAATTTCCGGAATCATATAAAAACTCAATTTATTTTCCACCATACGAAAAGTTTCATTCGCAGTGATTGTTCCCACAGTATTGCTACAATCACTATTACCGAAAAGATTTATCTTTTTCTGCGCATGCCATTCATAAGCTAAAAATTCATCAACTTCATAACTAAAAATTGGAATTTGTTTTTTTCTATCTATAATATCGTTTTTATACACGCTGTTCGGATAGTGCCTCAAAAAATCATCACACGCTGCTATGGTATTTTCTTTAATAGCATAGTTGTATGCTCTTTCTTCTTGTGCCAATTGTTCCTGTCGGGCTTTTTCTTCTCGAGCCAATTGTTCTTGTCGGGCTTTTTCCAATGTGGTTTGTTTCGCATAATAATAGATACCGCTTCCCCCCAACCCCAAAATTATCAGCCCTATCCAAATAGTTCCATATCGCTTTTTTGGCTCCGGTTTCGGTTCCTTTGTTGTTGGTGTTTTGAGGGTTGTTGGTCTTGAAGGGGCAGGTAGAAGTTTTTCCCCTCTAAACCACTTATCCGCCATCTCCACAATATCGTGTGCTGTAGGTCTATCCCAAGTTTCTTTAGATAAACATTTGTAAACCAACTCTTTCAGAACCTCAGAACAAGGTGTCTGAATATTCGGTACTTCGGCACCGCCTTTCAAGAGCAATCCCCCATGCTCGCCAAACGGGGTATCTCCCGTTATGAGTTCAAATGCCGATGCGCCTAATGCCCATATATCGCTGGCTTTGATGGGACGAGGGGCTTTTCCAAACCGCTCGGATCCCATATATGCCAATGTTCCGGCATTGGCAATGTCGGTTGTACTTTGGCTCAACGTGTTTCTCGCTTTGGTGCTGATGCCAAAATCGGTGATTAAAAACTCGCCTTTGCTATTCAACAAGATATTGTCCGGTTTAATATCTTGGTGAATTATGGGCGGCTCTTGCGAATGAAGATAATCTAATCCGGCTGCCACATCATGCAAAAAGTGCCATGCTTGGTCTTCAGTAATTTTGCCCACAAACCTTTTAGCTGACCCTTTTTCGCAAAATGGCATCAGCAGATAAGGCTGATTTTCATACACATCATAATGTGTTGGACACAACAAATTAGCATGATTGAGATTAAAGACCAATGCAAATTCCTGCCTAAACAGCGCAGTCCCGTCTGTGTCTAAACCCGTGCCCGGCGCATAGATTTTCAACGCCGCCTGCGCATTGATTTTAGTGTCTTCCACCAGCCAGACTTCTGAAAAGCCCCCACGCCCCAACAGCCGTATCAAGCGATATCTGTTGTCAAATACTGTATTTTCTGTGTGTTGCATATTTTTTAATCATTTTTAGAAGAAAAAGCCTATATCTATGCCATATCGAAAGTTTGTGATGGTTGTATTTGGGGAGTTAGATATGTTAGTCACGCCTTTGCTAAGTTGCATTTTAACAAAAAAGATATCTCCAAATAGAAAACCCAAACCTGCATTAATGCCAAAATCCAACGGATTAATCTCATCCTCGCCTGAACCAAATTTCAAATCACCACTGCTACCATCATCCACAGAATATTCACCATCGGAATAGTTTTCAACTTCAGATTTTCCATCAATTCCATAACCGGCATAAACACCGGCAAAAAGAAGAAAATTCGAACTGGGTGTCATTTCCTTTTTGTACATGACATTGACAGGTAGTTGTAAATAATTTAACGTCATAATAGTAGAAGTACCACTAACAGCAATGTCTGAAAAATCAGCGCCTCTTTGAGCATAAAGTAATTCAGGAACAAGAGAAAAACTTTCGCTCAGAGGAAAATCAACAATCAAACCGGCTTGAAATCCGAATGTCGCGTCCGGTTCATTATTTGTTGGTTCATCTACATAAAACTTTAACAAACCCAACCCGCCTGTAATGCCAAATTTAGTGGTTGGATAATTTGAATATCGCTTTACTGTTGTGTAGGAGTCCTCCAGATAGGTCCTTTGTGTGGGTTGTTGTTTCTCGCTCTTTGTTTCTCTGGAAGGAGCTGGTGTGGTTTTGGGCGTTGCTGTTTTATTTTCTTCGATTAGTAGTGCATGGTGATAATTATCGCCCTGTTTCAAATTGATTATATTAGCATAGTTTTTAAAACCCGATTGTCTAATTTCAATCTTTGTTTGTCCAAGTGGTAGACCGTTCTCTATGATAGGAGTTTGCCCTACATATATGTTGTTAATATAAACCCATGAGGCAGTAGGCGTAGATGTGATTCTAAGTGTTGCCGTTTGCTTCTCTACTTTTGGTTCAGTTGGAACAATAACAGGATTTGCATTTTTTTTCTGCTTAGCATTATTGCATTTTTGTTTCCAACTGTTTATATCATTATTATCCGGTTTATCTGGACAATCCAATGCTGCCCTAAAATAATCAAGAGCCGAATCGTATTTACCGGCTTCGTAGTCTTCGATGCCAATAGTACGCGAACGGTTGTAACAATCTTGTGCTTGTGCCAAAGCGCAGGTAACGCACAAGAAAAAAGCAAGTGTAAAATAATTTCTTTTCATTGTTTTATTTTTTTTATTTATTATAATTTATTATTTGTTTTCACAGTCCCTTTTTATTTTTCTTAACTCCGCATCCTCCCGCATTTCTAGTGCCTTGTTACATAATTCCAATGCAAAGGGATAATAATAGGGATCTCTATTTCGTGCCATTTTGTACATGTTAATAGCACGCTGCTTGTAATCAGCAAATTCTTCGTCTGAATAGGCAGGATATACTACGTCTACCTCTTCTACTTCAGGTTCTATTAGTATGGGAGCAGGTGTTTCTTTTTTACGCGGAAAAAGAACAATAACAAGCACAATTGCCGCTATGCTCAAAATCCATCCACCTATATTTGATTTCTTTTCAGTATGTTTAGCCACAACAGGCTGTTGTGGCACTGTTGGCATCTCATCCCTGCGCTGAGTTTTCCGTTCTATTTCCGGCTTTGCCTTTGGCTTTGCCGCACCATCCACCTTTTCCCCTTTAAACCACTTATCTGCCATCCCCACAATATCGCCCGCAGTAGGTCTATCCCATGTTTTTTCAGATAAGCATTTGTAAACCAACGCTTTGAGATCTTCAGAATAGGATGCTTTAATATCCGGTATTTCGGCACCGCTTTTTTGAATCAAGCCGCCATGCTCGCCAAAGGGCACGTCGCCGGTCAGGAGTTCAAACATGGATGCGCCTAATGCCCATATATCGCCGGCTTTGATGGGGAGAGGGTCTTTGCCAAACCGCTCGGGACCCATATATGCCAGCGTTCCGGCACCGGCATTGTCGGACACACTTCGGCGCAACGTGCTCCGCGCTTTGGTGCTGATGCCAAAATCGGTGATTAAAAACACGCCTTTGCTGTTTAGCAAGATATTGTCTGGCTTAATGTCCTGATGAATTATGGGCGGCTCTTGCGAATGAAGATACTCCAATCCGGCTGCCACATAGTGCAAAAACGACCACGCTTGCTCTTCCGTGATGTTGCCCACAAACTTTTTTGCCGACCCTTGTTCGCAAAACGGCATAAGGAGATACGGCCGGTTGTCGTACTCATCGAAATGGGATGGGCGCAACAAATTGGTGTGGTTGAGATTAGACACCAGTTTAAATTCCTGCCTAAACAACGCTGTCCCGTCGGTGTCTAAACCCGTGCCCGGCGCATAGATTTTCAATGCCGCCTGTGCACCGTCGAGTTTGGTGTCTTCCACCAGCCAGACTTCCGAGAAGCCTCCGCGCCCCAATAGCCGCATCAGACGGTATCTGTCGGCAAATATTGTGTTTTCTGTGAGTTGCATATTTTTCTATTTTTTTAATTGCATATTTTAATGAACTTCTTAATACCCTTCAACCCTGAGTTTTACATCCCCAATCGAAATAATATCGCCCGCAACAATCGGCATACCGGCTTTTGTTACTTCGGACGAATTTACAAATGTGCCATTCAGCGAGCATTTCCAACCCGCTGTTGCCTCTCTATCCCATTGACCGTCACGGATATACCATTTTCGAGTTGCCGCATCCAACTCCAGCGTGCAATGCCTGCGCGAAACGTAACTGCTTTGATTTTCAACGATTTGCACCGTATTTTTTGTAACACCATCACACCGCCCCATCGTCACAATTCGCCGTTCGCCCTGCAATAAATCGTTGAGTTGATACACCTTTCTATACTCTTCGCCCTGCATCACGCGCAGCAGCATCCCACTTGTGCCAACGCTTGGCGCAACCTCATCCCCACCGGCGGAATGATAGGACGAACTGCCCGCCGGCATAAGTTGCAAAACCTCATCAATGGTTTGCAACCGCTTTTTGAAATCGGGCACCAAGCACCCTGTAACAAGGGTTTTGAAACCCTTGCCAAGCGGATGATACTCCAAAGTGGATTGATTCCAACTGCCCTCACGAGCGTTTTTGATGTAACGCACCAAATCGTCTTCTGATTCCAATTTTCCAAAAGGCAAATTATCGGTCAAAAGGAGGTGCATCATCACGCCAAACGAAAAAATATCGGTGGTCGGCAGCACCGTTGCATCGCGACTGCCCGTGAGTTGCTCGGGAGGCATATAGGCGTAAGTGCCAAAAATCTGAGCCGGTTTTCCCCACAGGTTGCGCTCGGTCAGGCGTTTGTTGCGGTCACCTGAAATGCCAAAATCGGTCAGAGCAGCCGTTCCGTTTGCTTTGAGCAGCACATTTTCGGGTTTCAGGTCGCGATGCACCTTGCCGTAGCGGTGCAAATCTTTGAGCCCGTACAAAACCTCATTGGCAACGCGCACCCAATCCGGCAGCCTCTGCCGTGCCTTGTGCTGCATCAAGTCGCCATTGGGGCAATACTCCATCACGATAAACGGAATGTCTTTGTTGGTGTATCCGTGGGCAATCGACTGCACCAAATAATTGCTCGGAATGCGCCCCGTTTCAAACTCCATATCAAATCGCTCAATCAGTTTCTGCCGAATATCCGAAGGCACCTCCCAAAGTTTCAGAATTTTAAGTGCATAAACGTGCTGAGAGCTGTCTTTTACCCGAAAAACCTTGCCAAAAGACCCCTCACCGAGCACCGATTCTATCTGATATTTATCGATAGTATCGCCCCGTTTGAAATCGCATCGTTCTATTGCAGCCACTTTTTTTAGTTATGAGTTATGAGTTATGAGTTATGTTTTAGAATGTTGGGATTGTTAGTAGGACTAATTTTGTTGTTCCCACTCGGATTATGTCCAGGTTTTTTAGTTCGCCTTCGTCTAATAGTTCTTCGTTGATGAATGAGCCGTTGCTGGATTGTTCGTCTTTGAATTTGAATTTTTTGTCCACCGAGCGGTACAAAATCGACAATTGCCTGGCTGATATTTGCACATCGTTGGGGATAGAAATATCTGCCGAACTGTCGCGCCCGATGCAGTTTCTGCCCTCAAAGAGAGGGTAAAAATCGCCCAGCGGATTGTGCGAATATGTTACAAGAAATCCCGCCAATTTTCTGCCTTCCACCGGTTTTTCATCACCGCCAATTCCACCAATGACGGTGCCGCGTGGTGCCGGTTTTGGCGCAGGAGCTTTTGTTTCACTCTTGCCAACCGGCGCAATATTCGCATCGCAATTCGGACATTGCGCATCCGATGGTCGCACCGGATAACCGCACTTGGGGCATCCCATCGCTGTTGATTGGGGATTGAACGTCCCCTCTGCCGACTGAAGTTTCGTAGCCGCCATCTCGCTAACTCGCTCATCCAGAGCAGTTCCGCATTTCTCACATTTCCCATTTCCGTCCGGATTATCCCAGCCGCAATTTTTACATCTCATATCTTTTAATCTTTAATTATAACTCAACTTATTTACTTCATTTTCAGACAACAAAAAAGCGTGATACTCAACCGTATCCCGCTATTAGTGGTATTTACCGTAACCAAGTCTATAAAAATAAGTCAAGCTCACGCACACGTGATAAACTTATTCTTACAGACTATTATTTAATCGGTAAATTTTCTAATAGCAAGAATAAAGCATAATGCTTTTTTTAATATGTCTTTAAATGTGCGTTTCAGCACACTGTATTTATACCTACGTCATTTTATATAATTTTTACATTTAATTGGCGGCAAAAGTAGGAAATTATTTTTGAATGGCAATGCGGAAATGTGATTTTTTGATAAAAAAAAACAGCAAATTTGCAGGGCAACCCAAAATTAAGTGATATCTGCAATTTTGTTTCCGTCTGTTACCCCGTATGGTGGGGTGTTAAAAAGATGGATGTTTTGTGAATATTGTTCGTTCATTATTTGTTTTTATCCCGTAGGGTGGGTTGTCAAACAGATTACAATCGGATGAAATTTTTGCGTTCTGTTTTTTATCCCGTAGGGTGGGGTGTCAAAAAGATTACAATCGGATGAAATTTTTGCGTTCT